>JAFMJQ010000146.1 GCA_017853415.1 Thermoleophilia bacterium
TGCCCGCCGTGGCGAAGCGGGCCATCACCTGATCCACCCACGCGTCGAGGTCGTCCAGCGACCCGTCGTTGACGAACACCATGTCCGCAGCCGCAACCTTCTCGGCCTCGGGCGCCTGGCGTGCGCGGCGCTCGTCGAAATCCTGCCCGCGCTCCTGCACGCGCCGGCGGCGCATCTCATCGGGCGCGGTGACCACCACAACGGCGTCGAAGCGATCCTCGAGCCCCGCCTCGACGAGCAGGGGGACCTCGCATACGAGAAGAGGCGGCGCGGGCCGGCGCGCGCGCTGCTCTGCCACCCAGGCCTCGCGGGCACGGCCGATACGCGGGTAGAGCACCCCTTCGAGGAAGGCCAGGCCATCCGGCTGGGCGAAGGCAGCAGCGCCGAGGTCGTCGCGGTTGACGGCGCCCGAGGTGTCGAGCACGCCGTCTCCGAAGCGCTCCACCACGGCGCTCACGACCTCCGGGTCGTCATAGAGGCGGTGCACGACGTCATCGGACGAGAGCACCGCGGCGCCCCGGGCCGCGAAGGCGCGGAGCGCGGCGGACTTGCCCGAGCCGATCCCCCCGGTGAGACCGAGGCAGACCGGCCCGGGCGCAGCCCGGTCAGGCCTCGTGCTCGCCCTCGCCCCCGTCGGCGGACTCGTCGTACGACTCCACCGGCTCGGCGGCCTCGGTGACCTCGACGACCTCGGGGGCCTCAACGGACTCGGCGACGTCCACGACCTCGGCCGCCTCGGCGTAGTCAGCCTCGGCGTAGCCACCGTCGGCACTCGGAGCGGGCGTCACGCGCTTGAGGGACAGCGACAGGCGCCGGCGCTCGGGGTCGATCTCGATGATGCGCACCTCGAGCTCGTCACCCTGGTTCACGACCTCGCGCGGGTTCTCCACGTGGTGCTCGGCGAGCTCCGAGATGTGCACCAGGCCCTCGACGCCCGCGTGGATCTCCACGAACGCACCGAACGTGACCACCTTGGTGACCTTGCCCGGGACGATGTCGTTGATCTGATAGGTCTCGATGACGCTCTGCCACGGGTCGGCCTGGGTCTGCTTGAGGCCCAGGGAGATGCGCTGGCGGTCGCGGTCGATGTCGAGCACCTTGACGGTCACCTGCTCGCCCACGTTGAGCACCTCGGAGGGGTGGTTCACGTGGCTCCACGAGAGCTCGGAGATGTGGATCAGGCCGTCGATGCCGTCGAGGTCGACGAAGGCGCCGAAGTCGACGATGTTGGAGATCGTGCCCTCGACCACCTTGCCGGGCTCGAGCTCGTCGAGGATGCGCTGGCGCACCTCGCGCCGCTCGTGCTCCAGCACGGCGCGACGTGACAGCACCACGTTGTTGCGGCTGCGGTTGAGCTCGATGACCTTGCACTCGAGCTTCTGCCCCATGAACTCATCGAGGTCCTGCACCCGGCGGATGTCCACGAGCGACGCGGGCAGGAAGCCGCGCACGCCGAGGTCGAGGATCAGGCCGCCCTTGACGACCTCGATGACGGTGCCCTCCACCGTCTCACCCGCGGTGGACGCCGCCTCGATGCGCTTCCAGGCCTTCTCGAACCGGGCGCGCTTCTTGGAGAGGATCAGGCGACCGTCCTGGTCCTCCTTCTGCATCACCAGGGCGTCGATCATCTCGCCCAGCTGGACCTCGTCCTCCACGTTGACCGACTTGCGGATGGACAGCTCGTTGAGCGGGATCACGCCCTCGCTCTTGTAGCCGATGTCGACGAGCACCTCGTCCTTGTCGATGCGGACCACCCGTCCGCTCACCACGTCACCCTCGCCGAACTCGGGGATCGTGATGTCGTAGTTGGGGACCTGCTTGCCGTCGACCTCGATGTACTCGGGGCCGTCGAGGACGAATACCGGGGCGTCCGGATCGATGAGGACGACGTCTTCGGTGGTGCTCATGTGGTGTGGTTGTCCTTGCTGGGCCGGGCCCGCGCAGAAGCGCACGACCCGGGTCGGGTTGCGGAACCCGGCAGGCTAGTGGAAATCAGCGCTCGAGCAGAACCCGTCGGGCCCAGGTGAGGCGCACGAGCTGGCGTGCGCCATCCTGCTCGTCGGCGCAGGCCATCTCGCGAAGCACCGTGAAGGCCGCCTCGATCACCTCCGGGCGGGCCTCGGGGTGCACCTCCAGCACGCGATGCGGGTCGAGCCCCGGCTCGGGCGCATCCGGCCAGGCGTGCGCTGCCGCGGGCATCAGGCCTTCGCCTGCAGCCACGTGGGCCCCACCCCCACCTCCACCGCCAGCGGCGGGTCCAGCACGTAGGCGCCGGCCATGGCATCCACCACGATCGCCCGCGCCGCGTCCACGGCGTCGGGCGGGCATTCCACGAGCAGCTCGTCGTGGATCTGCAGCACCAGCCGGGCACCGGTGCCGGAGTCGCGAAGGGCGTCGTGGGCGCGGATCATGGCGATCTTGATGATGTCTGCGGCCGACCCCTGGATCACCGTGTTAACGGCGAGTCGCTCGCCGAGCTGCCTCTGCTGCTGGGTGCGCGCCGTGAGCTCGGGGATGGCGCGGCGGCGGCCGAGCAGGGTCGTGACGTAGCCGTCCTCGGTGGCCTGGGCGATGGTGGACGCCACGAAGGCCTCCACGCGCGGGTAGCGCGCCAGGTAGGTCTCGATGTACTCCCGGGCGTCGGAGCGCGGAATGCCCAGTTGCTCCGCAAGCCCGAAGTCGGAGATCCCGTAGATGATCCCGAAGTTCACGGCCTTGGCGCGATCGCGCACCTCGCGGTCCATGCCGTCGAGGGGCACCCCGAACACCTCCGATGCAGTGGCGGCGTGCACGTCGCGCCCCTCGGCGAAGGCGTCGCGCAGGGCGGGCTCGCCGGAGCAGTGCGCCAGGATGCGCAGTTCCACCTGCGAGTAGTCGCAGCTCATCAGCGTGTAGCCATCCCCGGCCACGAAGGCATCGCGGATCTCCCGGCCGGCCTCGGTGCGCACCGGGATGTTCTGCAGGTTCGGGTTCGT
>JAFMJQ010000147.1 GCA_017853415.1 Thermoleophilia bacterium
AGCGGGCCCGACCTACCGCATAAGGCAGCGTGTCGGGCATTCCACCACCCAAGGAGCACATATGAACCTCCCGTCCAGCCGCATCGCTGGCGCCGCGGCCATCTTCGGTGTGGCAGCCCTCGCCCTGGTGCCCGCCGCCCAGGGCGCCGTCACGAATGGAGGGGTCTCCGCAGCCGCGTCGCCAACCACGCGGGCCCTCGCCCTGGTTCCCCCGAAGATCAGGGCGGGCCTCGACATCCGCATCGCGTACCGCCGCTACGCGCTGTGCGCTGCGAGCAACATCACCCCCAGCCAGAAGACGACCTCCATCAACGGGAAGACGTACACGCTCGGCACCGGGCTCTGCCCGATCATCACGGGCCAGACCGTCTACAACAAGAGCCTCCAGGGCACGGGCGCGACCGTGCAGGGCCCCTCCACCATCTGGTCGAGCTTCGGAACGCCGCCCGCCTACCCCCAGTACAGCACCGAGACCGGCTGGACCGTCGGCCCGGGAACGGGTCGCACACTGGTGGTGGGCACGGCTCCCAACGCAGGGATGGCCAACTTCTGGGGCTACCCCTGCGTGGTGACGACGCCGGTGAATATCGCCGGCACCAACTACCCCATGGCCATGTGCGCGGGGCCGCTCATGGAGAACATCGACAACCGCCCGGTGGCCAACGGGGTGACCATGTATACGCAGGGCCCTGCCTCGGCGACCATCCCGGTGGGCTTCGGCAAGCTCACCAGCGGGACCCTCACGGGGATGGAGCCCTTCTTCCTTAACCCGTTCCCGAGGGCCTGACCCGGCGGGAGGGCGCTGGGCGCAGGGGCGTAGGCGGCGTCACCGTGACGCCGCCTACGCCCCTGCCGTAACGCGCGCCATGCCCGTGACGGTGTCCCGGTGGGTCGTGCCGTTGGGGACCGGTCGTGCGGCGAGGAGTGCTCACTGCCCGCCCTCTCACCTGCGCGGGGCTACTGGCCGGTGGGCCACCCCGGGAGAGAGCTGAACGCATCGCGCTGCGCAACCGCCGGGTTGGCAGCGCCCGCGGGCTGCAGGGGGTTGGTTGCGATGCGCCGCGCCAGCAGCAATTGCGCGCGACGCATCACGGCCGGCGTGAGCGCACGCGTTCTGCGCACGATGCTGGTCACCACGAGATCAGTGCCCTTCCGGCCGGGCCACGCCGCGGTCGGTGCGCGGGATGCTTTGGCGAGCGTGGTTTTCCCCACCACCGATCCACTCGACTGCGTGATGCGCGCGCCCGTGGCGGGGTCGCGCAGGATCACCGTGACGCGCACCCGGCAGGCCGCAGCAGGGTTGCTCGCCACGCGAATGCGCGACTGCACGCGGTACGTGCCCGTGGCCGGGTTGTGGGTGATTCGCCGCGCGACCGGTTGGACGAAGTTGCCCGTGCACGGGGTGCGGTAGTTGGCGATGAAGGGGTTGGTGCCCGAGGTGCCCGCAAGCGCGACCGTGCCGAAGGCGATGCCCTGGGAAAAGAAGCCCACCACGGTGCTCGAGGCGTCGGAGGCGCTTGCCACCCCGGTGCCCCGGTTGGTGCCCGCGCCCCCGCTGCCCGTGGCCCAGGCCACAGTGCCACCGGGCCGCACCCGTGCCGTGAGCACGTTGCTGCCCTGCGCCGCCGGCAGCGGGGTGCTGCCGATGGTGGCGTTGCTGCCGGAGTAGTAGCCCGTGGCCGTGGCCGAGCCATCGGCCTGCGTGGCCACGGCCTGGCCGCGGTCCGGGCCGCTGCCACCGCCGCGGATGGCCCAGGCGAACCGGCCCATGTGCGTGACCCGCGCCACGAAGATGTCGTTGCCACCGGCGGTCTCGAGCGCCGTGCTGCCGAAGCGCGCGGGGGCGCTGCTGAAGAAACCGGTCACCACTGACGAGCCGTCTGCACGCGCAGCGATGCCCATGCCCCAGTCCACGCCCGCGCCGCCGGCGGAGGTGGCCCATGTCACCGCGCCGCCCGCCGTCACCTTCGCCACCCAGGCGTCCTTGTCGCCGGCGCTGTCGAGCACCCGCCCGCCCAGCGTCATGGTGCCGGTGAACAACCCGGTTACCACCACGCCGCCCGTCGGCAGGGCGGATACCCCGTAAGCGCCGTCGTCACCGGTCCGCGAGCCTCCGGGGATCGCCCAGGCGACTGTGCCACTGGGCATCACCCTGGCGACGAAGGCATCCCAGCCCCCGGCGCTCGTGAGGGTGGTGGAGCCCAGCGTCACCTGGCCGGTGAACTCACCCACCACGATCGTCGATCCGTCGGCGAGCGCCGCCACGGACCTGGCGCCGGCCTTCTGGCCGGGCGCGCCGGCGGTGCCCGGGGTGGCCCAGGCCACGCTGCCCGTGGGGGTCACCTTCGCGATGAAGGCATCCCAGCCCGTTGGCCCCCCTCCACCGGTGAGCGTCGTGGTGCCGAACGTGGCGGGCCCGACGAACTTGCCCACCATCACCGACGACCCATCGGGCAGCGTGGCGACCCCCGTGGCCTCGTCGGCGCCTGCCCCGCCCACCCGCGTGGCCCACCGGAACGCCCCGCGCTCGGTGATTCCGGTCGCGAAGGCGTCCGTGCCCCCGCTGCCCGAGCGCGTGAGGGTGATGCCCCCGAACGCGGTGGTCGGGCTGCCCACGTTGCCGACCACCACCGATGATCCTTCCGGGCCGCTCGCCACCGCCGTGCTCCAGTCGGCGCCGGTGCCGGACGCGGTGGTGGCCCACGGCACGCCCACGCCCGCCGGCAGGGCGGTGGCCGACGCCTGCACAGCACCCGCCCCGACGGCCCCGAGGAGCACGGTCGTGGCGGCGATCAGCCGCGTGGGCCACACCGCGCAACATGCACGTGGCCCGGGTGAGGATCCATCCGCTGAACTCAGGGGGTCCTCCTCGACTGATGGTCCTGCGACGAGATTCGACTGTACAGGTTGCTCCCGCGCCAACGGGCGAAGAGGGCGAGC
>JAFMJQ010000148.1 GCA_017853415.1 Thermoleophilia bacterium
CCAGCTCGGCGAGGCGGCTCACCTGGCCGCGCGGGATGTCGAGGTCGAGCGTGTGGAGGATGAGGTCGCGCAGCGCCGGGGTGACGCGTCGCGGCGCCGCGAGCGCGGGCGACGCCGAGGGCGCCTTCGGCACCGTGATGAGCTTGATGTAGTCGTTGGTCCAACCCGCCGCGGCAAGGCGATTGCGCAGCTGCATGGTGAGCCGCGGCGGCACGGTGGCATCGACCGAGCCGCGGATGAGCGTGATGTGCTGGCGGTTCCTCTGCGCACGGATCTTCGAGTTGCCGCCCAGGGTGACCGGGATGAGGTCCTGCTGGTTCGCCGGGTCGAGCATGACCATGCGCGTGGGGTCGAAGGCCGACACGCCAAGCGCGCCGTCGATGCGGCTGGGCAGGCCCAGCGTCATGCTCACGGCGAATGACGCCCCGCTGGACTCACCGAGCGTCACGAGGCGCGTGCTGTTCATGTCGGTGCGCCTGTCGAGGATGTTCAGCAACTCGGCCACCGCCGTGGCGTCGACCGCGCGACGGTCGGCCTGCATGGGGTACCAGCACTGCTGGTTGCCAAGCGACGCGCAGGGCAGGGCATCCATGGCCACGGCGACCGCGCCCGCGCGGTGGATGGAGTAGGCGAATCGGTCGAGGGCGTCCTGCGCGGTGGTGCCCTCGCGCGGGAACACCACCACCACCGGGGGCCGCACGCCGGGCTTCACGGTCTCGGGCGGGCTGACGATGGCATGGCGCGTGACGCCGGCCGCCGGGAACGCCAGGTCCTCGTTGGACGCCTGGGCGAGACCCGGCACGGCCAGCAGGGCCAGCGCGCCTGCGGCGACGGCGATGGTGCGAACGGGCATGCGGCACATATTCTCCGCGACCGCGGGGCGCCCTTCCCCATGTATGTTCCGCGCCATGACCGACCAGACCGCCGATATCCGCATACCGCTCGAGCACCTGCCCGCCGACGGGCGCTTCGGCAGCGGCCCCTCGAAGGTGCGCGTGGATGCCCTGCGCGCGCTGGCCGAGACGGGCACCTCGTACATGGGCACCTCGCACCGCCAGAAGACCGTCAAGGACATGGTCGGGCGGGCACGCACCGGGCTGTCGAGCCTGCTCGGCCTGCCCGACGGCCACGAGGTGCTGCTGGGCAACGGGGGGGCCACGGCGTTCTGGGACGTCGCCGGCTTCCGCCTGGTGCGCGAGCACAGCCACCACGCGGTGTTCGGCGAGTTCTCGTCGAAGTTCGCGCAGGCGATGGCCGAGGCGCCGCACATCGCCACCGCCACCACGGTGGAGGCCGACCCGGGCAGCCACCCCGAGGTGACGGCCGTGGCGGGCGCCGACGCCTACGCGCTCACCCAGAACGAGACATCCACCGGAGTGTGCATGCCGGTGGCACGGCCCGCGGGCGCCGACCCCGACTCCCTGGTGCTGGTGGACGCCACGTCCGCGGCGGGTGGCATGGCCGTGGACGCCGCGGAGTTCGACGTCTACTACCTGTCCCCGCAGAAGGCGCTGGCCAGCGACGGCGGGCTCTGGCTGGCGGCCTGCTCCCCCCGGGCCCTGCAGCGCATCGACGACCTGGCCGACCGCTGGGCCCCGGCATCGCTCGACCTGCTGATCGCGCGTGACAACTCGGTGAAGGACCAGACCTACAACACGCCCGCCCTCGCCACGATCTTCCTGCTCGTGCAGCAGGTGGAGTGGCTGCTCGACCAGGGCGGGCTCGCCTGGGCAGAGGCCCGCTGCCGCGAGGCGTCGGGGGTGCTCTACGACTGGGCCGACGCGCATGAGCTGGCCACGCCGTTCGTGGCCGACCCGGCCATGCGCAGCCCGGTGGTGGTGACCATCGACCTCGACGACCGCGTGGATGCCACCCAGGTGTGCTCGGTGCTGCGTGCAAACGGCGTGGTGGACACCGACTCCTACCGCAAGCTCGGTCGCAACCAGATCCGCGTGGCCACCTTCCCGGCCGTCACCCCCGATGACACCCGGCAGCTCACGGCCTGCCTGGACTACGTGATGGAGATCCTCGCCCGGTAGGGCCGGCCCATGTCGGACACGCCGAACACGGGCGATCGCGCCCCCGACCTCAGCCGCGAGGGCATCGAGCGCTTCGAGACCGGACAGGAGGTGGACAGCGCCCGTGGCGAGCTGGTGAACGCCGTGCGCGATGTGCTGCAGGGTGCCGACCCCGGTGACGTGCAGGCCGTGGCAACGTGGCTGCAGGCCGTGGCCGATGGGACATCCTCCGACGACCTGCAGGCGCTCGGCGACGCCCTGGCCGAGCAGGACGAGGTGGTGTTCGGAACCCCGCCCGTGCATGGCGACGACGAGCTGGTGGATGACTGGCGCACCGCTCCCTACCCGTACCGCAACCTCATGCGCCGGAAGGCGTACGAGAAGCAGAAGTACCGGCTGCAGGTGGAGCTGCTCAAGCTGCAGGCCTGGGTGCGCGAGACCGGGCAGCGGGTGGTGATCGTGTTCGAGGGGCGCGACGCCGCCGGCAAGGGCGGCACGATCAAGCGCTTCATGGAGCACCTGAACCCACGCGGCGCGCGCGTGGTGGCCCTCGAGAAGCCCACCGAGATCGAGCGGGGGCAGTGGTACTTCCAGCGATACATCGAGCACCTGCCCACGCGCGGGGAGATCGTGCTGTTCGACCGCTCCTGGTACAACCGCGCCGGGGTGGAGCGCGTGATGGGCTTCTGCACCGACGAGGAGTACGCGGAGTTCATGCGCCAGGCCCCGGAGTTCGAGAGCCAGCTGGTGCACAGCGGGATCCACCTCGTGAAGTTCTGGTTCTCGGTGAGCCGCGCGGAACAGCAGCGCCGCTTCGTCGAGCGCGAGCAGCACCCCCTCAAGCAGTGGAAGCTCTCGCCCATCGACCTGGCGTCGCTCGACAAGTGGGACGACT
>JAFMJQ010000053.1 GCA_017853415.1 Thermoleophilia bacterium
CAGTCGGCGCAGCAGGTGGCAGCCGGCACCACCACCCAGGGCACGGGCGGTGCCACGGCGGCACCCGGCGCATCGGGCGCATCGGTGGCCGCCGTGGGCGACACCGTCATGGGCACCCCCGAGTTCGGCCTGCCCCCGGCCGGCGGGTCGACCCTCTTCACCGCGGTGAAGCCGCTGCTGGGGGGCGACGTGGTGTTCGGCAACCTCGAGGAGGCCCTCGCCACGGGGCCATCCGCCAAGTGCGGCAGCGGCAGCGGCGGCAGCTGCTACGCGTTCGCCAGCCCGCCGTCGTACGCCCGCAACCTCAAGGCCGCGGGGTTCACCGTGATGAGCACCGCCAACAACCACTCCAACGACTGGGGCGCGGCGGGCATCCGCTCCACCGTGCGTGCGCTCGACGCCGTGGGAATCCTCCACGCCGGGCGGCCGGGCGAGGTCGCCGTGCAGGCCCTTCCCAACGGCACGAAGGTGGCCGTGGTGGCGGTGGCGCCCTACACGTGGAGCCAGAACTCCCTCGATATCCCGGGCGTGCAGCGCCTGGTGCGAAAGGCCGCCACCCTGGCGCCGATCGTGATCGCGAGCTTCCACGGCGGCGCCGAGGGCACCGCCTACCGCAACGTGCCCCAGGGCGCGGAGACCTACCTGGGCGAGCCCCGGGGTGAGACCCGCCGGCTGGCCCGTGGCATGGTGGACGCCGGGGCCGACCTGGTGCTGGGCAGCGGCCCCCACGTGATGCGCGGCATGGAGTTCCGAAACGGCCGCCTCATCGCCTACAGCCTCGGCAACTTCCTGGGCTACAAGGTGTTCGGCACCAGCTCGTACGCCGGCCAGAGCGGCGTGCTGAAGGTGAAGCTGGCCCCGGATGGCCGCTTCGAGTCGGGCTCGCTCGCCCCGGTGCGCCTGTCCGGGGATGGCGTGCCGTCGCCGGGCGGATCGAGCATCGGCGACGTCGCCGCGCTCTCGCGTGCCGACTTCGGGAAGTCGGCCGCCCGCCTGTCGGCGAGCGGCGCGATCACCGCGCCCTAGCCACCCCCGGGGAGCGCGCCGTCGAGCGGCACGCCCACCGCGGGCGTGAGCCCCTCCACGCGGGCCACGAGCACCGCGGGCCCGTGCTCGGCACGGGCGAGCACGTCACCGATTGCATCGGGCAGGTCGGCGGGGTCGCTCACCGACTCCGCGCTGGCGCCGAAGCCGCGACAGATTCCCGCGATGTCGAGGGGCGGGTCGGTCACCGCGAGCCCGGGCCACCCACCCTGCTGCACCCCGGTGAGCCCCTCCATGCCCGCGCGCAATATCTCGTAGCCCGAGTTGTCTCCCACCACCAGCGCGATGCGGCAGCGCTCGTGCGCGGCCGTCCACAGCGCGTGCACCCCGAACATCAGCGACCCATCGCCCTGCGCGCACACGATGCGGCGCGTGGGATCGGCGATGGCCGCGCCCACGGCGGCGGGAAGCCCCCAGCCGAGGGCGCTTCCGCGATGCCACAGGCACGAGCCCACGTCGCGGTCGCCCAGCGCCACGCGCAGGTCGCGGGTGGAGGTGATGCCCTCATCCACCACCAGGTCGGCAAGCGCCACCCCCTCCCCCAGCGCCAGCGAGAGCGCGGCGGGGCTGATGACCTCGGCGCCGTCGGCGCGGGCCCGCAGCTCGGCCCGGGCGTTCGCGCGCGCCGCCTCGTGCGCCGTGGCCAGGGTGGAACGGCGCTCGGCCGCCGCGCCACGATCGTGATCGGGCGCAGCGTCGTCCTCGCCAAGGAGGGCGAGCAGGCCGCGCAGGGCATCGCCGGGATCCGCCACCATCCCCACCTCCGGCGCGATCATGCGCCCGATCTCGTCGGGGTCCACATCGATGTGGATGAGCCGGGCGCCGTCGGGCATGGGCGATCCCGGGCTCCACCCGAACAGCCGGAACACCGGCATGCCCACGGCGAGCACCACGTCGTGCCCGGCCAGGGCCTGGCGGATGGGCGCGGCGGCACGGGGCATGGGCCCTGCCCAGGCCGCATCGTCGGTGTCGAGCGGCATGCGTGCGGCGAAGGGCTCCCCCATCACCGGCGCGCCCAGGCGTGCGGCCAGCGCCGAGAGATCGCCATGGGCATCACCGTGGGCCACGCCGTCGCCGGCGAGGATCACCGGCGATGACGCCTGCGCCAGCATCTGCGCCGCGCGCCGGAGGTCGTCGGGTTCCGGCGGGTCGAGGCGGCGCGGGCCCGCGGCAAGCACGGGCAGGGCGCCCGACGGCCCGGCCTGGGCCTCGAGCGGGATGCTCAGCACGGCGGGTCCCGCGGGCGGCCCGAACGCTGCCTGCACGGCGTGCGCCAGCATCGGGCCGAGCAGCGACGGATCGGTGACCTCCTCGGCGTAGCGGGCGATCGGGCGCGCCATCTCCACGATCTCGCCGCCCAGGAACGGCGCGCCCGGCAGCATCGACGACACCTGCTGGCCCACGATCACCAGCAGCGGCACGCGGGCGCGGGCGGCATTCAGCACGCCGCTCATGGCGTTGGCCATTCCGGGCTGCACGTGCACGAGCGCCACGCCCAGGCGACCCGAGGCCTGGGCGTAGCCGTCGGCCATGCCCATCACCACCGGCTCGGTGAGCCCCAGCACGAAGCGCGGCCGCCCCGGTGCGGCCAGGGCATCCATCAGCGGCAGCTCGGTGCTGCCGGGGTTGCCGAAGATGACCTCGACGCCCTGCGCGACGAGCGCGTCGAGCAGGGCGTCGGAGCCGGTCATCGGCCTACCTGCCGCCGCCGCCGAAGATCTGCAGGAAGAACAGGAAGACGTTGAAGATGTCGAGGAAGATGCCCAGGGCGATCGGCACGGCAACGTTGCCGGTGGTCGACTTGCGCAGGCGCTGGAAGTCGAAGGCGGTCCAGAACGCGAAGATCGCCAGGCCCAGGATCGACCAGATCAGGTAGCCGGCGGGGATCTGGATGAAGATCATCACGATGCCGAAGACGATCAGGCCGATGAGCGCCCAGAAGAAGAAGCGCACGTACGGGGCGAGGTCGCGCCGGGTGGCGTAGCCCCATGCGCCGAACGCCGCGATGAAGAGCGCGGTGGCGCCGGCGGCCTGCCACAGCACCTGCGCCCCGTTCACCGACACGTACACCTGCAGCGCGGGGCCCACGGCCATGCCGAGCAGCAGCCCGATCACGAAGAGGAAGGTCATGCCCAGCGGGCCGCTCTGCTTCTTGATGAAGCCGCTGGCGAGGATGAGCACCAGGGCGCCGATCCAGCAGGCGATCATCGCCCCGCCGCTGAAGTCCTGCGCGATGAAGGCGCCCGCGGCGGTGAAGCCGCAGGTGACCGCCACGAGGAACATCACACGGCTGAGCAGCGCCTTCTGGGTGACCTGCTCGAGCTCCTCCGTGCGCGCGCCCTGTGCGGCGGCCGCCCGGTCGTACCAGCTTTGCTCGCGTGTCTCCTCGGCCATCCGGCCCCTCTCCTATCCGTCGGCGAGCGGCGCCATGGTGAGGCCCGCCCCCTTCAATTGGTCCCAGATCAGTTCCGCGCGCTCATGATCACCCCTCCACACGGTGGCCTGCCCCGAGTTGTGGATGGTGGTCGCGAACTGCATGCCCTTGGCGTAGTCCACCCCGGGGACGAACTGCGACAGGATCGTCGCGACGCCCTCGAAGGTGTTGTGGTTGTCGTTCATCACGATCACCGAGACCGGCCGGCCAAGGCCGGCCCCGGGGCCGCTGCTGCGGATCTTCTCCGCCGGCGGCGTGAGGACGTCGGAACCCACGAACCGCAATGATAGCCGCACGGTGACCGTCCCCCCGGTGGTGGCGATACCGTTCGTCCGTGACCACGGCGCCCGCACCGGATGTGCTCGCCCCCTTCCACCCGGCGGTGGCCGACTGGTTCATGCGCGCGTTCGAGGGGCCCACCCCGCCGCAGGTGCAGGGGTGGCCGCACATCGCGGCGGGAGAGCACACGCTCATCGTGGCGCCCACGGGGTCGGGCAAGACCCTGGCCGCGTTCCTGTGGGGGCTCAACCGCATCGCATCCGCCCGCCTGGCCGGTGAGAGCAGCGCGGGAGAGGCGGGCACCGCCACCGATGCCGCCGACGCCGGGCGCATCCTCTACATCTCGCCGCTGAAGGCTCTCAACTACGACGTGGAGCGCAACCTGCGCGGGCCGCTCGCGGGCATCGCCGAGTCGGCGCGGCGCATGGGGCTGGAGCCCCCGGAGATCACCGTGGGGGTGCGCACCGGCGACACGCCGCAGGCCGAGCGCCAGCGCATGCTGCGCAACCCGCCGGACATCCTCATCACCACGCCCGAGAGCCTCTACCTGCTGCTCACCAGCAAGGGCGAGGACATCCTTCGCGGCGTGACCGGGGTCATCGTGGACGAGATCCATGCCATGGCCGGCACCAAGCGGGGCAGCCACCTGGCGCTGTCGCTCGAGCGGCTCGAGCAGGTGGCCGAGCGACCGATACAGCGCATCGGGCTGAGCGCCACGCAGCGCCCGCTCAGCGAGATCGCGCGGTTCCTCGGGGGGCAGGACGACGACGGCGCCCCCCGGCCCGTGAGCCTGGTGGACGCCGG
Organism: Thermoleophilia bacterium; assembly: GCA_017853415.1. Taxonomy (GTDB): domain Bacteria; phylum Actinomycetota; class Thermoleophilia; order Miltoncostaeales; family Miltoncostaeaceae; genus SYFI01. The sequence continues at coordinate 4,562 of JAFMJQ010000053.1, forward strand.
CCGGGTGAAGGAGCTCGACCTCGAGGTGATCGTCCCGGTGGACGACATGCGCGAGATGGCCGAGCCCGGACGGGGGCCCGACGACGCTGGTGGCCAGGACCTGCTCGATGTCATCGGCGGCGGGGCCACCCGGCGGTCGATCTGGCCGGCCATGTACCCGGCGCTGCTCGAACTCGTGCGCGCGCACCGCAGCACGCTGATCTTCGTGAACAACCGCCGCTCGGCCGAGCGGCTGGCCCTGCGCCTGAACGAGCTGGCCGAGGAGGAGGTCGCGCGCGCGCACCACGGATCGCTGGCCCGCGAGCAGCGCACCATCATCGAGGAGGACCTCAAGGCGGGGCGCATCCCCGCCCTGGTGGCCACCAGCAGCCTCGAGCTGGGCGTGGACATGGGCGCGGTCGACCTGGTGGTGCAGGTGGAGAGCCCGCGCAGCGTGGCCCGGGGCATACAGCGGGTGGGCCGTGCCGGACACCGGATCGACGTGCCCAGCAGCGGGCGGATATTCCCCAAGTACCGGGGCGACCTGCTCGAGTGCGCGGCCGTGGTGGAGCGCATGCGCGAGGGCGCCATCGAGGAGACCCACGTGCCCCGCCTGCCGCTGGACGTGCTCGCCCAGCAGGTGGTGGCCATGGTGTCGGGCGACGAGCCCATGGCGGTGGACGACGTGCTGGCCACCGCCCGCCGCAGCTACCCGTTCGCCGACCTCTCGCGCGACCAGCTGGAGGGCGTGCTCGACATGCTCGCCGGGCGCTACCCCAGCGACGAGTTCGCCGAGCTCAAGCCGCGCGTGGTGTGGGACCGCGCCGAGGGCACCCTGCGCGGCCGCGACGGCGCCCGCCGGCTGGCGGTGGAGAACGCGGGCACCATCCCCGACCGCGGCCTGTTCGGGGTGTTCCTGGCCGACGGCCGCACCCGCGTGGGCGAGCTGGACGAGGAGATGGTCTACGAGGCGCGCGCGGGCCAGGCGTTCATGCTGGGCGCCTCGACATGGCGCATCGAGCAGATCACGCGCGACCGCGTGCTGGTGTCCCCCGCCCCCGGCGCGCCCGGGGCCGTGCCGTTCTGGCGGGGCGAGGGCGTGGGGCGGCCGTATGAGCTCGGCGCCGCCGTGGGCCGCATGGCCCGCGACATCGCCGCCGCCGACCCCTCGGACGCCGCAGGGCGCCTGCGCGAGGGCAGCCGGTTCGACGACCGCGCCGCCGCCAACCTCATCCAGTACGTGCGCGACCAGGTGGATGCCACCGGCACCGTGCCCAGCGACATCGGCATCGTGGTGGAGCGCTTCCGCGACGAGATCGGCGACTGGCGCCTGTGCGTGCTCTCCCCCTTCGGCGCGCGCGTGCACGCCCCGTGGGCGCTCGCGATACAGGCCCGCCTGCGCGAGGTCACCGGCACCGACCCCCACGTGATCTGGAGCGACGACGGCATCGCCTGCCACGTGGTGGATGGCGACACCCTGCCCCCCACCGACGTGCTGCTGCCCGACGCCGCCGACGTGGAGGACCTCATCGTCGGCGAGCTCGGCGGCACGGCGCTGTTCGGGTCGCGCTTCCGCGAGAACGCCGCCCGTGCCCTGCTCATCCCCCGGCGCCACCCGGGCCGTCGCACGCCGCTGTGGCAGCAGCGCCTCAAGGCGTCGTCGCTGCTCGAGGTGGCACGCCGGTTCGGGTCGTTCCCGGTGATCCTCGAGACCTACCGCGAGTGCCTGAACGACTGGTTCGACATGCCGGCGCTGCGCGACCTGCTGGGCCGCATCGCATCGCGCGAGATCGCGGTGACCGAGGTGGAGACCGACTCGGCATCGCCGTTCGCCGGCGCGCTGCTGTTCGAGTACGTGGCGTCGTACATGTACGACGACGACACCCCGGCCGCCGAGCGGCGTGCGCAGGCGCTGGCCCTCGACCGCGACCTGCTGCGCGAGCTGCTGGGCCAGGACGAGCTCCGCGACCTCATCGATCCCGACGCCCTCGACGACCTCGAGGCCGACCTGCAGGGGCTCAACCCGGAGCGCCCGGCCCGCGGCGCGGATGGCGTGCACGACCTGCTGCGCCGCCTGGGCGACCTCACCGAGGATGAGATCGCCCGGCGCATGGAGCAGCCCGACGCCATTGCGGCAGTGCTCGAGCAGCTGGAGCGCGAGCGCCGCGCCGCACGGGCGCGCGTGGCCGGCGAGGATCGCCTGATCGCCGCGGAGGACGCCGGGCGCTACCGCGACGGCCTCGGCGTGATGCCCCCGGCGGGGCTCCCCGATGCATTCCTCGAGCCCGCGCCGCGCGCGCTCGAGGGGCTGCTGGCCCGCTACGCGCGCACCCACGGCCCCTTCCGGGCCGCCGACGCCGCGAAGCGCCTCGGGGCGTCGGCGACGCTCGTGGAGCAGACCCTCGGGCTGATGGAGGCCGAGGGCGGCCTGGTGCGCGGCCAGATGCGCCCCGGCGGCAGCGGCGAGGAGTGGTGCGACCCCGAGGTGCTGCGGCGCCTGCGGCGCATGAGCATGGCGCGCCTGCGGCGCGAGGTGGAGCCCACCGACCCCGAGGTGCTCGCGCGGTTCCTGCCGCAGTGGCAGCGCATCGACCGCCCCGACTCCCCGCCCGGCCCCGATGCGCTGCGCGACGCCATCTCGGGCCTCCAGGGCATCGCGCTTCCCGCCGCCCAGTGGGAGGGCGAGACGTTCCCGCGACGGCTGGGGTCGTATTCACCCGCATGGCTCGACCAACTGGCGGCCGCCGGGGAGATCACCTGGGTGGGCGCCGGGTCGCTGGGATCGGGCGGCGGCGGGCGCGTGGCCATCTACCTGCGCGAGGACGCCGCGGTGTTCGGTCCGCCCTCGGCCGACGCGGCGCCCGAGGGCGAGGCCGCCGACGCCATCCGCAGCGCGCTGTCGGCCGGGGCGCAGTTCCTCGATGACCTCATCGACATCGCCGGCCTCCCCCGCGACGAGGCCGTGGCCGCCCTGTGGCAGCTGGTGTGGGCCGGCGAGGCCACCAACGACCTCTGGACGCCCCTGCGATCGGGTCCGCGCGGCACCCAGCGCGCGGCGTCGGCCCGCGCACCGCGCGGGCGCACGTGGGGCCGCTCGGCACGCATGCGCGGGGGCCGCGCGGCCCTCACGGGAGGCCGCTGGGCGCTCACCGCCCCGCTGTTCGACCGCGCGCCGTCGGTGGCCGACCGCCGCCGCGCCCTGGCGGAGATCCTCCTCGACAGGCACGGCATCGTCACCCGCGGCGCGGTGCTGGGCGAGGGCATCCCCGGCGGCTTCAGCGCGGTGTACCCCGACCTGGGGCAGATGGAGACCCTGGGCCTCTGCCGCCGCGGCTACTTCGTGGAGGGGCTCGGTGGCGCGCAGTTCGCGCTGCCCGGTGCCATCGACCGCCTGCGCGACCTGCGCGTGGACCGCCTCGAGGGGGATGACCCCGACGTGGTGATCATCGGCGCCGCCGACCCCGCGCAGCCCTACGGCGCGGCGCTGCCATGGCCGAAGCGCGAGGGGGGCCGCTCGCCATCGCGCGTGTTCGGCGCGCAGGTGGTGCTGGCCGATGGCCTGCCGATCGTCCACGTGGAACGCGGCGGGCGCACCATGACCACCCTCGTGGAGCCCGACCACCCCTTCCTCGAGCCGGGCCTGCGCGCCCTCGCGGCCTGGGCCGGGGCCGACCGCGCACGGCGCCTGGGCATCGAGCGCATCGACGGCGGCCCGGCGGCCGACTCACCCGCCGCCCCCGCGATGGAGCGGGCGGGATTCCGCAGCGGCTACCGGGGCATGGAGGCCGGGGACTAGTGCCCGAGGGACAGGTGAGCCACCGCAACGCGATCGTGCTCACCCGCGCGATCGCCGGCAGCCCGCTGGTGCGCGTGCAGGTGGCCGAGCCGCGGCTGGCGCCGCAGCGCATCGACGAGCGCCTGATGGGGGACGTGCTCGAGCACATGGAGGCCCGGGGCAAGCACCACCTGTTCCGGTTCCGCAGCGGGAGGGTGCTGCACTCCCACCTGCGCATGGGCGGGGTGTGGCGCACCTACGCCGCGGGCACGGACATCCCCGCCCGCGGCCTGTGGCTGGCGCTCGGCACCGACCACGCGGTGGTGGCGCAGTACCGGGGCCCCGAGCTGCGCCTGCTCGAACCCGGTGAGCCCCTGCCGCGCATCGATGCCCTCGGGCCCGACCTGCTGGCCGACGACGCCGCCCCCGCGGACATCGGCATGCGCCTGCTGGCCATCGAGCCCACGCGCGAGGTGGGCGACGCCGTGATGGACCAGCGGGTGATGAGCGGCATCGGAAACGTCTACAAGAGCGAGACGCTCTTCCTCGCGGGGGTCAACCCGTGGCGGCAGGTCGGCACGCTCACCCCCGCGGAGGCCGAGTCGATCGGGGTCATCGGCTCGGATCTGCTGGCCACGGGGGTGCGCGACCGGGGACGCATCCGCACCTACCGGCCGCCGCTCGGCGCCGCGCGCCCCGGGGAGCGCACATGGGTGTACGGCCGTCGGGGGCGCCCCTGTCGGCGATGCGGCGCACCGGTACGCTCGCGGGGACAGGGGGATTCCAACCGCACCACCTACTGGTGCCCCGGCTGCCAGGACTGATGCCCGTGATGCCCAGGGGAGCGATCGACAGCAAGCGGCTCGAGTTCTTCTCGGATGCCGTGATCGCGGTGGCCATCACGCTGATGGTGCTGCGCATCGCCCCGCCCGCCGTGGCTCCCGGCCAGACGCTCGCGGACGCCTTCTGGACGGACACCGTTCCGCAGATCGTCTACTTCGGCGTCACGTTCGCGGTGATCGTGAACTTCTGGATCCGCCATCACGACATCTTCATGCGGATCGGCGACCTCACGGACCGCCGCCTGCTCACGGCGAACATGACGTTCCTGGCGCTCATCTGCCTGCTGCCGTTCGGCCTGGAGTTCTTCTCGGACGATCCGAACTCGTACCTCACCACCGCCGTATACGCGGGGCTCATGGCGCTCTGCAGCCTGAGCATGATCTGGCTGCGCTACGCCGCCCTCGGCGACCGCAACTGGCGGGCCTACCTGAGGGTGGGCCTGTTCCTGCTGCCCATCCCCTTCGCGGGGCTGCTCGGCGGCTGGTCGCCCCTGGTCTGGGTGCTCAACTGGCCGCTCTCGGCGTGGCTCGCCCGCCAGGGCGTGAACAACCCCGACGACTAGCCCTGTGCCGTGGCCTCGTCGCGCTCGACGAGCTCGGCCGAGGTCTCGCCGCCGATGAGGATGGTGAGGCCGGTCAGGTAGAGGAAGACCAGGAAGATCACCACCGCGCCGAGGCTTCCGTACACGCGGTTGTACGAGCCGAAGTTGTCGACGTACAGGCGGAAGAAGCTCGCGACGATGATCCAGCCGATCACGCCCACCACGGCGCCCAGGAGGGCGTGCCGGGTGCGCACCGACGACTCGTTCGGCGCGTAGCGGTACAGCAGCACCAGGAACCCCCAGAAGATAACCGCGCCCACCAGGGCGACCGCCACCTGCACGAGCACCTGCGTCGCCTGTCCCGCCCCCACCTGCTCGGCCACCCACTGCAGCACCGGCGGGCCGATGACCGACAGCAGGGTGGCCACCACGAACACCAGCGCGGTGATGATGGCGGTGAGGATCGCCCGCACCTTGCCGCGCAACCACGGCCGGTGCGGACGCTCGAAGGCGTCATCCAGCCCGTCGGTGATCGCGCCCGCCACGTTGCCGGCCAGCCAGATGCCGATGAGGAGTCCCAGGACCAGGAAGATGATCGACTGCCCGGTGCTCGACGACGCCGCCTGCAGCAGGGTGTCGAGGAAGTCGGCCAGCTGGTCGGGGATCGTGCCGCGCGCCCTGTCGATGAGCGACGAGTACGCCGATGGGCTCGCCACCAGCCCGATGATGGAGATGAGCACGAACGCGAACGGGATCGACGCCACGAACGCCACGTAGGCGAACTGGCTCGCACGGGCCATCTGCGCGTGGCGCACCACGCGGTCGGTCACGGCCTTCGTGAGGCCCCAGAGCGCCGCGAGCATGCCGATCGGCCCGTCCGGGGCCGGCGCCTAGCGGCTCTGCGAGAGCAGCACCGCGAGGTCGGCGTACGAGAGCCCCTCGGCGGTCTCGGGCAGGCCGAGGTCGTGGTCGAGCGCGGCGGCCAGGGCGCGGGCGCGCGACAGCACGCTGTCGTGCACCGACTGCCCGGGGGCGGCATCCGCGATGCGCTTGGCCTCGTTGCGCAGCTGGTTGAGGTCGGCCGCGGGCGAGTTGAAGGTGGGCTGCGCGCCCGGCGACCAGCTGGAGCCGCCCGTGCGCTCGCCCGCGCTTGCGGTGGTGTCCCCGGCCTCGGAGGCCTCGGTGGTCTCTGCGTTCTCGGTGCTCACGACGCGCACCATAGCGCGTGCGGGGTGCTCAGCGGTCGCTGCGCGGCGCCGCCTCGGGCCGCGGCGCGGCGCGATCCATGAGGGCCGCCTGGCTCGAGAACACGGGCTCCCCCGGCGCCGGCACGACGCGCCCCCACGACCTGTCGGGGTTGAGCCGCCATGCGCTCGCCGTATCGGCCAGCATCAGGTCGATGATCAGCACCAGTTCATCAGCCACTGCCTCGTCATCCACGAGCGCCACGAGCTCCACGCGGTCGTCGAGGTTGCGGGCCATGAGGTCGGCCGAGCCGGTGAACACCCGGCGGTCATCGCCGCTGCTGAACACGAAGATGCGCGAGTGCTCGAGGAACCTGCCCACCACCGAGGTCACCCGGATGTTCTCGCTCACCCCGGGGATCCCCGGCAGGAACCCGCAGATGCCGCGCACGCACACCTCAACCGGCACGCCGGCGCACGAGGCCCGGAACAGCGCCCGGATGATGCGGCCGTCGATCATCGAGTTGAGCTTCATGCGGATGTGCCCGGGGTGGCCCTGCTCATGCCGGGCGGTCACGCGGTCGATCTCGTCCACCAGGCCGTCGCGCAGGTGCTCGGGCGCCACGAGTGACCGCCGGTAATGCGGCGGCCGGGCGAACCCGGTGAGGTAGTTGAAGAGGTCGGCGACGTCGTCCACCACCTCCTCGCGGCAGGTGAAGAGGCCGACGTCGGTGTAGAGGCGCGCCGTGGTGGGGTGGTAGTTGCCGGTGCCCACGTGGGCGTACCGGCGCAGGCGGTTGCCCTCGCGCCGCACCACGAGGCAGAGCTTGGCGTGGGTCTTGAGTCCCGGCAGCCCGTACACCACGTGCACGCCCGCCCGCTCGAGCGCCTTGGCCCAGCGGATGTTCTGCTCCTCGTCAAAGCGCGCCTTGAGCTCCACCAGGCACACGGTGCCCTTTCCGCGCTCGGCCGCACGGATGAGCGCGGGCACGATGGGCGTGTCACCGCTGGTGCGGTACAGCGTCTGCTCGATCGTGAGCACGTCGGGGTCGTCGGCGGCTTCCTGCACGAAGCGGGCCACGCTGGCCTCGAACGAGTCGTACGGGTGGTGCACGAGGATGTCGCCGCGTCGGATCTCGGCGAACATTCCGCCCTCGTCACCGCCGCCGATCAGGCGGGCCGGCACGCGCGGCTCCCACGGGGCGTCCTTGAGGTCGGGGCGATCGAGGGCCGCCACCTGGCGCAGGGCCGTCTGGTCGATGAGGCTCGACACCGGGTACACCTCGGCGTCGGTCACCGCCAGGCCGTCCTTGATCTCCTCGAGCAGCGTGCTGCTGCTGCGGGCCTCCACCTCGAGGCGCACCGGGCCGCCGAAGCGGCGGCGGCGCAGCTCGCGCTCCACGGCGTTCAGCAGGTCATCGGCCTCGTCGGATATCGAGAAGTCGGCGTCGCGGGTGACCCGGAACAGCACCCGGCGCGTGATCTCCATGCCGGGGAAGACCTCCCCGAGGTTCGCGGCGATCACCTGCTCCACGGGCACGAGCATCTCGCCGGCCCGCACGAAGCGCGGCTGCATGGGCGGCACCTTCACGCGGGCGAAGCGGGTGCCCCCGGTCTCGGGGTCGCGCACCGTCAGCCCGAGGTTCAGCGACAGGCTGCTGATGTACGGGAACGGCAGCCCCGGGCCCACCGCGAGGGGAATGAGCACCGGCTGGATCTCGCGCTCGAAGCGGCCGCGCAGGTCGTCCTGCGCCGACTCGGGCAGGTCGTCGATGTTCGCCACCACGATGCCCTCCGCGGCCAGTGCGGGACGCACCTCGTCGCGCCAGATCGACGCCTGCAGCGCCGTGAGCTCGAGCACGCGCTCGCGGATGCCCGTGAGCACCTCCTCGCGCGGGAGCTGGTCGGGCGTGGACGACACACGCCCGGCCTCGAGGGCATCCATCACGCCGGCCACGCGCACCATGAAGAACTCGTCGAGGTTGCTCGAGAAGATCGCGAGGAACTTGCAGCGCTCGAGCAGCGGCTG
>JAFMJQ010000054.1 GCA_017853415.1 Thermoleophilia bacterium
CAGCCCCGGATGCGGGCCGAGCACCAGCACCAGCGCGCCATCGGCGCCGAGCAGGTGCGGCCCGGCGCCGTCGGTGAGCAGCACCGGCAGCGCCACCTCGGCGAGCGCCAGTGGGCGGTCGGGCGCGGGCACCACGCCCAACCACTCCCGGGCGTCCTCGGCCTCGGGCCGGGTGAGCCCGGGCATCAACGGGCGTCCGTCGGCGCGCACGGCATGCCGACGCGTGGGGTCGCCTCCCCCCAGGGGGGCATCGGGCGCGCGCATCACCTCGATTCCTGCCACCCTCTGAGCATATGCGCGCGATGGTGCTCACGGCGAACGCAGGCATCCACACCAAGCCCCTGCGCTTCGCCACCTTCCCCGACCCCGAGCCGGGACCCGGCGAGGTGCTCATCCGCGTCGGGGCGTGCGCGGCATGCCGCACCGACCTGCAGATCTGCGAGGGCGACGTCACGCCGCGGGTGCTGCCGATCATCCCCGGGCACCAGGTGGCGGGGCGCATCGAGGGCGTGGGCCCGGATGTCGAGGGCTGGGCCGAGGGCGACCGCGCGGGCCTCACGTGGCTGGCGGGCACATGCGGCGAGTGCGCCTTCTGCCTGTCCGGCCGCGAGAACCTCTGCGAGCACGCCACCTTCACCGGCTGGGACCGCCACGGCGGGTTCGCCGACCTGGTGTCGGCGCGCGCCGACGTGGTGGTGCCCCTCCCCGAGGGCCCGGCCGACCGCGACCTCGCCCCGCTGCTGTGCGGCGGCGTCATCGGATTCCGCGCGCTTCGCGTGGCCGGCATCACCCCGGGCGCCCGCGTGGGCCTGTTCGGCTTCGGCGCGAGCGCACTGCAGGCGATCCAGGTGGCACGGCACATGGGGTGCCGCATCGCGGTGTCCACGCGATCCGACGACGAGCGCCGCCGGGCGATCGCGCTGGGCGCCGAGTGGGCCGGCGACTACCACGAGCCCCCGCCATTCCCGCTCGACCTGGTGGTCACCTTCGCGCCCTCGGGCGATGTGGTGGCGCACGCCGTGCGCGCGCTCGACCGCGGGGGCACCGTGGCCATCAACGCCATCCACCTCGACCGCCTGCCCGAGATGGACTACGCCGATCTCTGGTGGGAACGCTCCATCCGATCGGTGGCCAACGTCACCCGCCAGGACGCCCGCGACTACCTGGCGCTCGCCGCGGAGATCCCCGTGGTCACGGAGGTCGAGGAGCATGCCCTTCCCGACGCCAACCGTGCGCTGCAGCGCATCGCCACGGGAGAGGTGCAGGGCGCCGCGGTGATCATCCCCTAGGGGGCCCACCGCGGCGCCCGCCGCTCATCCGAACCCGTCGGTGAGGTGGTTCACCGCGCCGGTGAGCGCCTTCTTCAGCGCGTTGCCGATGTCCGGCGCCCAGCCCTTGGCCGCCACCGCGACGGCGGCCACCAGAAGAGTGACCATCACCACCATCCCCACGTACTCCACGGTGCCCTGACCGCGGGCGTCGCGCGCCCGCCACCACGCGTGCAGCGCCCAGGCGTGCACGCGTGCCGAGATCCCATCCATCACCCCTGCCCCCTTTCGCATTGACGTCGCCATCACCCACCCACCAACTTCCCGAGCACCTCGCCCGCGCCGCGCGCGAACTTGGCGATGAGCCAGTCGGCCCCGAGGCCGCCCAGGTCGCGCGAGATGCCCAGGAACGATTCGCGGAACGGCCGGTCGCCGATGCCCGACAGCGCCCGCACGATGCGCGCCACGCGGTCGGCGGTGCTGGTGACCGGCGGCTTCGACAGCCGGTCGATGGCCCCCTCGACGGTCTTGACCGGGTCCTTCACCAGGTCGTCGGCCCGCACGCCGATCTGCTCGAGGAAGCCCTTGCCGGCCTCGATCTGGCCGTCCACGTTGAGCGCGCCCCACCACAGGAAGCCGTCCCACACACGCCCGACGACGCTTCGCCGATCGGCCGCCGTGCCATCCGCGCCCGACGTCGCGGCGGTGCCCACGCGCTCCATCGCCCGGGCCAGGCCGCGCACCCCGGACACCGGCGATGCCCCGGCCACGGTGCCCGCGCGCGATTCGGTGGCCGCGCCGGCCGTCCCCCCGAACAGGGGCTCGGTCACGCGCGCGATCACCGGCGGCGGCGCGGAGGGCGGCCGGAACTCCCGCACCGCCCACGTGCCGAGCGCCCCGAACAGCAGCGCCAGCACCAGTGCGAGCCCCACGTGCTCCACCGTCGCCTGCCCCGACGACCATCGCGTGTTCGACACCCCGACCATGCCGCGACGCTATGGGCGCCCGGCGCGCCCGTGTGTGCCCCCTCGTCACGCCTCGCGCGCCTGCCTGCCACAACGGGCGGCTGTACCCTTGGGCCATGTCCATCTTCCGGTCGGTCACCAGCAGCGCGGGCCGCGTGGCCCATGACATGCGCGGGTCGGTTCACCGCGCCCGCCTCGAGGGCGAGAAGCGCGTGCTCGAGCGCCGGCACCGGCAGGCGCTCGCGGCGCTCGGTGCGCGTGCCTACGCGCTGTCGAAGGATGGCCGGCTCACCGCCGAGGCGCTGGCGCCCGAGATCGCCGAGGTGGACGCCCGGCTCGACGACGTGCGGGCGGCGCGGGCCGACCAGGCGCAGGAGGACACCTCCCACGACGCGGTGGCCGCCTTCCCCATGCTGGCGGAGGATGAGCCCGCCTGATCGCGGGGCGCCGGGCGCCCGTCGACATCGGCGCGCGAATTCCTTCCGGCCGGGGTATGCTGCTCATCCCGTCATGTTGGCGGGACCACGCGAGGAGCAGCTCGTGCGCACGGAGTCCGATCTCCAGCATCACCATCACCCAGACGTACCCGGTTGCCACCGGTGCGGACTCCCCCTGCTCGAGTCGACCACCTTCTGCCCGTACTGCGAGCGGTCAATCCACGAGGGCCGCGTGGCGCGCCTCATCCACTGGCGCCCCGCCCATGTCGGCGAGGTGCGGCGTCCGGTCGTCACCGAGACCCGCCTCCTGGCGGTTGGCTTCGTGCTCTTCGCCATCGTCGCCGCGGCCAGCCTGGTCGCCGCGCTCGCGATCTAGCCACCGAGGGAATCCTTCCCCAGACCCACGCGCCGCGCGCGGGAGGACACCACATGCCGCAGCCCTCCGATGACGCCGCCCTCCTCCACGTGGGCGACGAGGTGACCGGGTCATTCCGGTGCGCCGAATGCGACCTGCTGGTCACCTCGCCCGCCGAGAACGACGGCGTGCTGGTGCTGCCGGCATGCCCGCTGTGCCACTCCGAGGCCTGGCGGCGCGTCGGCTAGCGACGCGCCGGGCGGCACCTCACGCGGACAGCTCGTCCACGTCCATCACGGTCATCGTGTCGAACGTGGCGCTGCCCCGGGCCGATAGCTCGGCCACGATGTTGGCAGCGGCCATCTCGTCGCCCGCCTCGATGATGCTCATGAAGTCGTAGTACCCCAGCAGCGCCCACTGCTGCAGCACGCGGCCGCCGAGATCCTCGATCTCGCGGTTCACCTCGAGCAGGCGCTCGGGCGTGTGGCGAAGGGTCAGCATGCCCTGAGGGCTGAGCGTCGCGAAGAGGATGAACGTCTTCATGGCAGTGGGATGAGTCTAGCCCCCGCAACCCGGAAGCCACGCCGGGGAGCCCCCGGGCGGAGGGCCACCCCCGTGGCGTGGGGCCATCAGGCGGTCGTCGGGCCGCGCCGCCCGCGCCAGGCCGAGATGATCACGGCGCCCAGAGACACCACCAGCAGCAGCGCACCCGCCACCAGGGAGATCCACGCGCCCGCACCGATGATGCTCTCGATCGGCGGAACCACATAGCCCTTGAGGGGAATGCCCGCGGCAGCGGCGGTCACCTCGTCGGCGAGGTCCTCGGGCCGCGTGACCAGCCACGCGAGCGCATCACCGGCCACCGCCGTGATCACCACCCCGGCGAGCAGCCCCACCAGCGCGGCGGCGCGCCCCCTGCCGCGTGCCACGGCGAGCGCCATCACCAGCGCACCGACCGCCGCGGCCACGAGCACGGTCACGCCCTGCCACAGAGAGAGGCCACCCTGCACCACCACGAGCCGCCCGCTCACGATGAGCCTGCCCCACTCGAGGCCGGCGCCGATCAGCGCCACGGCGCACAGCAGCACGCCGACGGCCAGGAACACCATGCGTCCACGCGCACCGCCGTCTCGCGTACCGCTCCCATAACTCACGTGGCTATCCTGCCTTCCGTACCGCCAACCGGCCCCGCAAAGGACGTCAGATGCAGCGCGATAGCGACCCCACGCCCAACGAGCTCCAGCGAGCGCTCTTCGAGTACGAGCCCAGCGACCTCGAGCAGGCGCTCATCGACTGGACCAAGGACCACTGGCCCATGGCCGCACGCGCCATGGTCTACAACAAGGCCGAGGCCGACGACATGGTGTCGGGCGTCAACGGCGTGCGCAGCGACGAGGGTCAGCTGGTGCTGTCCGTCGCCGCCCGCGTGGCCATCTCGGAGCGCGAACTGCTCATCCGCGGCATCGCGGCGATCCTGCCGCAGTGGCTCGAGCAGAACTACGGCCTCACCCCCAAGCGCTAGCACGCGCCGTGCGGGTGCCGGCGGGCTACTCCTTGGGCTCCACGGGGTAGTCCGCCGCCACCCAGGCGTCGAATCCCCCCACCAGCACGCCCACGCGGGTGTAGCCCTTGTCGAACGCCGTCAGGGCGATCTTCATGCTGGTCGCCTCGCCCGGGCGGTCGCAGTAGAAGACCAGCTCCTTGTCCTTGGGCAGCGCGTCGATCTCGGACGTGAACGCCATCGGGTCGATGCGGATGGCGCCCTTCACCTTGGTCTCGGCTTCGCGCCACGAGAACTCGCGGCAGTCCACCGGCTGCACCTTGTCGCCCATGCGCAGCGAGGCGAAGAGGTCCTGCGGCTGCCACTGCGCAATGTCATCCCATGCCACGGAAGGCCCCTCCTCGGGTCAGCGGTCAGTCGCGGGTGTTGCCCCACGCGTCGTCGTGCACCAGCGACTTCCATGCGCGATAGCTGCGCTTGAGCGCCGGCGGCAGGCCCTTGGGGAACGACTCGGGGTAGCCCAGCGGGGTCACGAGCACCGGGTCCACGTCGTCCGGCAGCCCCACGATCTCGCGGAGGCGATCCTTCTCGAACCTCTGGAACGCCGAGGTGGGAACCGTGCCCAGGCCCTCGGCGCGCGCGGCCACGAACAGGTTCTCCATCGCGAAGGCGACCGACAGCAGGTCGTCCACGTAGCCACCCTCGGCCATGGCCGCGGGGTAGTTGTTGCGGGGGACGAGCAGCCCCATCACCCACACCGGCGCAAGGCGGTAGGTCGGGAGGATCTGCTCGGCGTACGCCACGCACTGCGCCTCGTGCTCCTCGGGGGTGGCATCACCCATCGGGCGCATGGCGGCGAAGTACCTGGCGCCGCCGGCGATGATCAGGTCGGCCACGGCGCGGCGCTTGGCCTCGTCGCGCACCACCAGCAGGCCCCAGGCCTGCGAACCGCTGCCGGTGGGAGCCGACAGCGCGGCGCGCAGCACCTTGTCGAGCACCTCATCGGACACCGGCGTGTCGGTGTAGGTGCGCACGGCCTTGCGCTTGCGAATTGCCTCGAAGACGTCCACGTCAACCTTCCTTCAACTCAGGGGCTTCAAAAGAATACGGGGCCGGCGCCGGACGTGACGCCATGCGGCATGCTCACCGCACCCCGGGGTGCCCTGCACTACGAGAGCAGGGCGAGCACGCGCTCGGCGTCACCCGCGGGCTTCACCTTGTAGTCGGCGTGCTGCAGCACGCCGTCGGGGCCCACGATGAACGTGCTGCGCTCCACGCCCATGTACTTGCGGCCGTACATGGACTTCTCCACCCACACGCCGTAGGCCTCGAGCACCTCGTGCGACTCATCCGAGAGCAGCGGGAACGTGAGCCCCTCCTTCTCGCGGAACTTCACCAGCTGCTTCACCGGGTCGGGGCTGATCATCAGCACGGTGGCCCCGAGCGTGCCGAATCCCGCGAGCGCATCGCGGAACCCGCACGCCTGCTGGGTGCACCCCGAGGTCATCGCCTTGGGGTAGAAGACCAGCACCACCGGGGCGCCGCGCAGGGCTGAGAGGCTCACATCGTCCCCGGCGTCGGACGGCAGGGTGAAGTCGGGGGCGGGCTGCCCGGGCTCCAGTCGCGGCACGGTTTCCTCCTGGTCGGCGGGTCGCAGGCGAGCGCGACGCTACGCCACGTCGCCGTGGTTTCCCATCGCCAACGGCATGCGCTGCCGGTACAAGTGGACGCCCCGCGAATTGGACATCGGTATGAGGTCCCCCACGTGCAGCCGCAATACCGTGACATGCATGAGTGCGTCGACCCTGACGACCATGTACGAGCTGGCCATGGCCCTCGAGCGGGCCGACGCCTCGGCGCGGGTGCTGGGCGCGCGGGCCCTTGCCGCGCGGCACGGACCGGCGCCCACGGCGGCGTTCTCGGCCCTGGCGGCGGCCGGCCCCGAGGGCCTGGTGCCGCCTGTGGGCACCGGCGGGGCACTGGCCGCGCGGCACCTGGAGCAGGCGGCCCTCACCGCGGCCGCGGCCGGCGACTCCCTGCCCGGCGACGTATCCGAGGCCCTGGCCCACGCCGCCGTTGCCGCACGGGCGCACGCGGGGGGCGCCAACGCCCTCGACCCGCGGGGCGCGGCCGTGGCCGTGCGGCGCGAGGTCGCGGCCGTGCGCGGACTCACGGCCGACTCCCTGCCCCGTGACGAGCGCTGGCACGCGATGCGGCTCGGCACGTTCCTCCCGCGCGCCGGATGGATGAGCGCGCTCCTCATGGCCTGCGCCCAGGTGGCGCGCGCCGAGCCGGGGGCGTCGCAGTCGGTATGGCACGCGGCGGCGCTCGTGGCGGGTGGCGCCGATACCGGGGACGGGGCACCCGTGCTGCAGGTGCTGCTCGGCGAGGGCGACCACCCCGTATCGGTGGCGCACGCGGTCGACCAGGTCACGGGCGCGCTGTTCGCGCTGTCGCGCCATGGCACGGCCGACGCGGGACCCCTGGCGCTCGCGCGCGCCACGGGCGCGCGCCTGTCGGCCGCCTGCGCGCCCGATGCCCACGCCATGGCGGCCGAGGACGCCATCGGCGAGGTGCTGGATGCCATCGGGGCGATCGCGGCGTCGGCCAGGCCGGGCACCCCGGCCCCCGCGACCCGGGAGCCGGTCGCGGCCTGAGCGGTCCACGTATCCTCAGGGCATGTGGTCTCTGGGGTTCAGTCGCTTCGACGCAATCGCATGGGCGATCGCCGTGGCCGTGGGCGTGGGCGTAACCGCCATCGGATGGTCGGCAGGCGCCCGGCTGGGCGCGGCATTCGCCGTGGGCGCGATCTTCATGGTCGCGGTGATCGTGGTCGCCATGATCTGGGATGCCCGCGGCGCGTCATTCCGCGACGGATCCTGAGCACGTCGTGGGGGTGGCCGATGACCAGCCCGCGCGGTCCGCGAGGCGCTGGCTTGGCGTGCGCGAGCGCCAGCTGGCGCCCGGCCGCCGCACCCTGACCACCAGCGAGGCCGCCGCAATGCTCGGGGTGAGCGTTCCCACGATCCGCATGTGGGCCGACTCCGGCCGCGTGCCATGCCACCGCACGGCCGGGGGCCACCGCAGGTTCGAGGTGGAGGAACTCGCCGACTGGCTGAGGAGCGCCGACGCCCCGCCGCCCCGCGCGGTGAAGCCGGTCACCGCCGAGTTGGAGTTCATCCCCTGCCCGCAGCTGGCGCGCTACCTGACCTCGCGCACCGAGGCGGTGGCGCAGCGCCTGCGCGAGCACCCCGGCGACGCGCCCGCCCTGCCGGTGCCCGAGCCCAGCGCCACCGCCGCGCTGCACGATGCGCAGCGATACGTGCGCCCCCTGGCCCGCGCGCTCGAGACCGGCAGGCTCGGCCAGCTCGACGAGCGCGCCGAGGCCACGGGCCTGCGCGGCGTGGTGCGCGGGCAGGAGGTCGAGGTGATCCTGCGCGACCGGCGACTCGCCGCCGCGGTGATGGCCGAGGCCATCATCGCCCGCGACTCCGGTGCCGCCATCGAGGAGGGCTCGGTGGCAATCCTGCGCGCCGCCATCGAGGGCATCACCGCGGGCCTGGTGCGCGGCATGGCCGAAGGACTCGATCCGCTGGCCGACCAGGATCCCCCACCGCTGCCGCCGGTCTTGCCCCAGGGCTGACCGGGCGCACATATGCCGAGGGCCCCATGCGGGGCCCTCGGGTTAGCGAGACATAAGCCGGATTCTGTCGTGGGCAGTCATCCATCTGGGACGTCCGTTGCCGGACGCCTCATGCGGCCTACCCGGGACTCGGCGAGCAACCTGATGTCGTCCCTGTTCGGCCTTGCACCGGGTGGGGTTTACCCAGCCGGCCCGTCACCGGACCGCTGGTGCGCTCTTACCGCACCTTTTCACCCTTGCCCCTTGCGAGGCGGTTTTGTTTCTGTGGCACTTTCCCTCGGGTTTCCCCGGCTGGCCGTTAGCCAGCACCCTTGCTCTGCGGTGTCCGGACTTTCCTCGAGGCACGGGGCCCCGCGACTGCCTGGCTCGCAGGGGTGAGGGTATCGCGCTAGAGGTCGCGCATCACCCCGACCACCCGGCCGATCACCCGGATGTCGGGGCTGCGGATGGGGTCGTAGGCCTCGTTCTCGGCCTCCAGGCGCACGCCGCCCGGCTCGCGGAACACGCGCTTCACCGTGGCCTCATCCTCGAGCAGGGCCACCACGATCTGGCCGTCGCGGGCGTCGTCCTGCTGCTTCACGGCCACCAGGTCGCCGTCGAGGATTCCCGCGTTGATCATCGAGTCGCCCTTCACGCGCAGCAGGTAGTCGGCGGCGAACGGCGCCGCCACGTGGTCCTCCACGTGCTCGTCGGCGAGGATCGGCGCGCCGGCGGCCACTGCACCCACGAGCGGCAGGGTCATGGGCGCGGCCGCGGCGGCCCGCTTGCCGCCCTGCATGCCCACCAGCATGGCGCGGGGCTTCGAGGGGTCGCGCCGCAGGTGCCCGGCTTCCTCGAGCTTCTCGAGGTGGCGGTGCACGGTGGAGGGTGAGGCCAGCCCCACGCCCTGGCCGATCTCGCGCACCGTCGGCGGGTAGCCGTGCCGCTGCACGTGGTCCTCGATGAAGGCCAGGATCTCCGCCTGCCTGCCGCTCGGTGCCGTCGCCATGGGTGATGCCCCCGGGTAGGAATTGTCGAACTGGTGTTCGCCACCCTAGCACCGGCTCCTGCTGCTCCCCCGTGCTGCTACATTGCCCCGCGCTGTCCGCCGAGCGGACGGCACCTCGTGCGGCTGTGGCGGAATTGGTAGACGCGCAAGGTTGAGGGCCTTGTGACCCCTAGGGTCGTGGAGGTTCAAGTCCTCTCAGCCGCATTGGAATCCGATCGGGGCGGCCTCACGGCCGCCCCGTCGCGTTGCTGCGCCATCGGCGGGAACCTGCGATGCCGGGGTGCAACGACAGGGGCCGCCCCATGGGGCGGCCCCTGTCACCGCTGTGGTCTGTGCGCGCTCTACCCGAAGATGGCCTGGATGATCCAGACGACCCAGGCGATCATGTACATCGACAGCACGCCGATGAGGTACAGGACGATGCCGGCGATGATGAGCGCGACGAACGCGCCCACGAATCGGACCGGCAGCGAGCGGATGACTGAACTGTTCACGAGGTGAACACTACCGGGCGCGCGGGGGGCAAGGCGGTCATGTACCGGGGGCTGACTGTCCCTAGGGCCGCATCGCTAGAGGGCGACGCTGAGCACGTACGTCATCAGGAAGAACAACACCGCCACGATCACGGTGATGCGGGTGAGGTTCTTCTCGACGATGGCGGACGAACCACCGTACGCGCTGGCTCCCCCGCCCACGCCGAAGGCGCCGGAGAGGCCTGCGTCCTTGCCGCTGTGCATGAGGATCAGTGCGACCAGCAGCACGCACAGCAGCACGTGTATGACGACGAGTAGTGCAACCACGGCGCGGCACAGTAGCAGCGATCAGGCGCCGGGCGGCAGTGCCCCCTCGGTGCGCAGCATGCACCGCTTCGCCACCGCGCCGCCGGCCGAGTACCCACCGAGCCCGCCATCCGACCGCACCACCCGGTGGCATGGAATCACCACCGGCAGGGGGTTGGTGGCCATGGCCGACCCCGCGGCGCGCGCGGCGCCCGGGCTCCCGGCCCGGCGGGCCAGCTCGGCGTAGGTGATCACCTCGCCGCGGCGGATGGCGTGGCAGGCCCGCAGGGCACGCCCGCGGAACCCTCCGGGCAGCAGCGACCAGTCGGGGTGCGCGGGAACCCGCGGGGCCTCCCCCGGCACCAGGCGGGCCGCGCCGGCCGCGCGGGCCCGGTGCCCCACCTCGCGCCGCGAGCGCGCCACGGCCACCACGCCCCCGTCGCGCCAGGCCATCCACCAGTCCCCGTGCTCGGTGGGCACGAGGGCCACCTGTGCATCCCACGTCGGCATGAGACGATGTTGCCATGAGCACCGACGCCCCAGAACTCCTCAACCCGCCCGAGATCACGCACTGCTTCGTGTGCGGTTCCGACAATGAGTCGGGCCTCGGGCTGCACGTGTTCCGCGACGGCACCGACGCCATCGCCACGTGGACGCCCGACGCGCGCTTCCAGGGGTGGCCCGAGCGCCTGCACGGCGGAATCGTCGGGCTGCTCGTGGACGAGATGCTGGTGTACGCGGGCGCGCCCCACGGGCTGTGGGGCATGACCGCCAAGGTGCGGTACTGGCTGCGCAAGCCCGTCGCGCTCGAGGGCACCGAGCTCACGCTGCGCGGACGGCTCATACAGAAGAGCGACCGGGGCTTCCGCGCGGTGGTGAGCATCCACGCCGGGGACGTGCTGGTGGCCGAGGGGGAGGGCATGTGCGTGCTCCTTCCCGATTCCCCCCGCCCCGGGTAGCGCGCGGCGATAGGGTTCCCCCGCCCGCAAGCCAACCGGAGGACGAATCGCATGGCGCTGATCCGCCTGGGTCACAGCCCCGACCCCGACGACGCGTTCATGTTCTACGCGCTCGCCAAGGACCTCATCCCCACCGGGGACTTCCAGTTCGAGCACCTCCTCCGCGACATCGAGACCCTCAACCGCTGGGCCATGGAGGGCCGCCTCGAGGTGAGCGCCATCTCGGTGCACGCCTACGCCACGGTGGCCGACAAGTACCGCCTGCTGCCCCACGGCGCATCCATGGGCGAGCAGTACGGACCCATGGTGGTGGCGCGCGAGGCGGTGGACCCCGCCGACCTGCCGCGCATGCGGGTGGCGGTGCCCGGCACCCTCACCAGCGCATTCCTCGAGCTGCAGCTGGCGGCCGGGCGCATCGACGACCCGCTCATCGTCCCCTTCGACCAGATCCTCGACGTCGTCGAGCGCGGTGAGGCGGACGCCGGGCTGGTCATCCACGAGGGCCAGCTCACCTATGAGTCGCAGGGCCTCGTGAACGTGCTCGACCTCGGCACCTGGTGGCACGAGCTCACCGGCGGCCTGCCACTGCCCCTCGGCGCCAACGTGGTGCGGCGCGACCTCGGGGAGCAGGCGATGGTGGAGCTCTCGCACATCCTGCGCGAGAGCATCCGCTTCAGCCTCGAGCACCGCGCCGACGCCCTGGCCTACGCCGCCGAGTACGGACGCGGCCTCGATGACGACCTCAACGACCGCTTCGTGGGCATGTACGTCAACGAGCGCACGCTCGACTACGGCGAGGATGGCCGCGAGGCCGTGCGCGAGCTGCTCAGGCGCGGCGTCGAGGCCGGCATCATCCCCCACGAGGTGCCCGTCGACTTCGTGGAGGACTGACGGGTGCCCGACCGCGACTGGGACGCCGAGATCGACGCCTGGACCGAGCGGTTCCGGCACATCCCCGACCCGCCGCCGGTGTTCGCCGCGGCCATCCGCGACGGCTGGCAGCCGGATGAGCGCCGGGCGCTGGCCGAGGGCGCCGAGGCCTACGCGGTGCACCACCGGGGCTGGGTGGACCAGATCACGGCCGCGGGCTGGGACCTGGTGCGCCTCGACACCCGCGGCGAGGAGTGCGGTGCCTGCGCCCGCTATTCGGGCTCGCCCTACTCGCTCACCGGCGCCACGCCCGGCGTGCCGCCTCCCCCGCCGCTGCCCATCTGCCCGGCCTGCCGCCACACGCTCAACCTGCTGACCCCCTTCTTCATGCAGAGCACGGGCATGGACGCGGGCGACCTCGTGCGTGACGCCGTTCCCTACGAGCCGGTGGACTGACATGGGCACCAACCAGCCGGGACCCTTCACCTTCGGGGAGCTGCTCTCGCGGGCGTGGGCGATGTACCGCCGCGAGCCGTGGCTGTTCATCGCGCTCACCGCCGTCACGGTGGTGCCCGTGGGGATCCTCTCGGCCATCGCCGGGGCGGCGGCCAGGGATGCCCCCGACTCCACGCGCGCTCTCGCGATACTCGGCATCGTGGTGATTCCGGCGATCCTGCTGCTGCCGGTGAGCGGGGCGGCCGTGGCCCTCGCCACCGTGCGACGCCTGCAGGGGGCGCCCACGGGCATCGGCGCCACGCTCGAGCGCGTGGGGATTCGCTTCTGGATCCTCTTCGCGGCGCTGGTGCTGGTGACCCTCGGGGTGATCGTGGGCCTGTTCGCGCTGGTGATCCCCGGCATCTTCCTGGCGATCCTCTGGCTGTTCGCCGGCCAGGCGGTGGTGATCGAGGGCAAGGGCGTCACCGATTCACTTCGTCGCAGCCAGGACCTCGTGCGCGGCGCCTGGTGGACGGTCTTCCTGGCGTTCCTGCTCATCCAGGTGGTCACCGCCATCGCCCAGCTGGCGCTGGGGATCGTCGGGGCGGCGATACTCAGCCCCCTCGACGGCAGCGCGCTCACCTGGGGCGAGGGCATCTGGAGCACGCTCGCCCAG
>JAFMJQ010000055.1 GCA_017853415.1 Thermoleophilia bacterium
GGCGAGCCGCTCGTTGACCTCGGACGTCGACGCGATGCCGAACGATCCCGGGGACCCGATCATCGCGAACACCAGCACCAGGGCGAGCACGGCGACCCCGATCGATGTCGCGAGAGCCACCACGAGCCGGCGATCGGGGCCCGACGGCGCGGTTGCGGGTGCCGGGGCCTGGGCTGCGGGAGCACGCCTCACGGGGGCGGTCACGGCCGCGGCGGGCGGGGACGGGGCAGCGGGCGCGAACTGTGCCGACCCCGGCACGGGCCGCGGCACGGCCAGCGCCGCAGCTGAGGCCCGCGTGGCGCTGGAGAGGTCGTCAGCCGCCGCGGGCGCCCCCGCCACCTCGTCGCCCAGGGCCCGCAGCGCGATGACCATGCGGGCGAGGGCATCGGGCGAATCGCCCGCGATGCGCCGCACGAGCGCCGGCGTCATCCACGGCACGCGCGCCGCCCAGTCGGCCGTCCACTCGCCCTCGGGCAACCGGATGGCGTCCACGGCCACACGCGCCGCCCCGGGTGCCTCGGCCTCCCCCAGCACCGCCCGGGCGCACCACCCGCGTGCGCCCACCTGCTCCTCGGGCCGCAGGTCGCGCACCTGCGCGCCGGGCACCCTGCGCGCCGCGAGGTCGGCCGCGGCGTCGGCGGCCTCGAGCGACGACAGGTCGCGTGCCACCGATGCGCGCCGCCCCGCGGGCAGCGTGGCGAGTGCGGCGCGCGCGAGCTCGGTGGCCAGCACCACGGCCGCTTCGCCATCGCGAAGCGGCGGGCCCGGCGGGCCAGAGCGCAGCGCGCCGAGGCCCACCTCGTCGGTGCCCCGGACATCCACGTCGAGGCGCAGGCGCAGAACGCGATCGTCCACGGGTGGAGCCTAGAACTCCTGCTCGGTGGGCCGCATGTAGACCTCGTTGATGCTCACGTGCGGGGGCTGCGAGACGGCGAACATCACCGTGCCCGCCACATCACCGGGCACCAGGGGATCGCCGCCGGGCGGGTCGTCGTAGAAGGCGGTGTCCACGATGCCGGGGGCGATGAGCGTCACGCGCACGCCGGTGCCGTGGAGGTCCTTGCGCGCGGCCTCCGCCATGGCGGTGACGGCCCACTTGGTGCACGAGTACAGCGAGCCGGTGCCCACCTGACGCCCCGAGATCGAGCCCATCAGCACGATGTGACCGCGCGACTCCCGCAGGGCCGGGATGCAGGCCCGCAGCGTGATGGCCGCCCCGTACACGTTGGTGAGCACCATCTCGCGCCAGAACCCGGGGCTCTCGTTGAGGAACCCGCGCTTGGCCCCGAACCCGGCGTTCGCCACCACGGCGTCGATACGGCCGAACGCGGCGGTGGCCGCCTGCGCCATGGCCTCCACCTGGTCCCACTCGGTGACATCGCACGTGACCGGCAGGGCCACCGACGGCCCCCCGAGCTCATCCGCGAGGGCATCGAGCAGCGGCCGGCGGCGCGCGGCGATGACCACGCGCCAGCCGTCGGCCACCGCGGCACGGGCCACGGCGGCGCCGATGCCATCAGAGGCCCCCGTGATCACCATCACCGGCGCGGCCACCCCTACCTCCCGACCGTGAGGCGGTAGGGGCTGCGGCCCGTCGTCGCGCGCACCGACACGTACCAGCGCCCCGTGCGCGTGGCCACGTAGCCGAGGCGCGGAGTGGCGCTGGAGCCGCGGTTGGCCGCCGCCGGGGAGCCGGAGGTGATGGTGCGCGTGCCCGGGGGCCAGAGGGCCAGCTTGAGCTTGGCGCGCTTCGCCCCGGCCGACAGGCGCACCACCTGGCCCTTGCGCAGCGACACCGGGTAGACGTCCACGGTGTCGTTCCAGCCGTCGGCGAAGCCCGACGCCGTGGCCACGGGCGAGAGCGCCCGGGCGCCGCGCACCTCGGCGATGTCGCTGTTGGGCTCGTAGGGGTCATCGGCCGGCAGCGGCAGCGTTATGGCCGCACGCGGGTTGATGAGCCCCGATCCCGTGGCGGTGTCCCTGCCGCGCGGGCCCATGTCGGTGGCCGTGTTGAGCATCTGCATGAGCACCTGGTAGGCGGTCGCCCCGGGGTTCACCGCGAACACCTCCGCGGCCACGCCGGCCACGAACGGAGCCGCCATGGAGGTACCCTCCTTGATCGCATACCCCGGCGACACCTCACCGTCCTTCACGCGCGGGGGCACCGACGAGATGATGTCCACGCCCGGGGCCACGAGGTCCACCGAGCGGTTGCGCGTGCTGAAGGTCGCGAGCCCGTAGGGCGTGGGGCAGTCGGCGTTGACCTGCGCGGAGCACTGCGCGGCGACGCCCAGCACGTTCCAGTAGCCGGCCGGGTAGTTGACGGCGCCGTACTCCTGGCCGTCGTTGCCGACCGAGGCGATGACGAGCGCCCCGCGGCCGAAGGCCCAGTCGATCACGCGCTGGAAGGCCGGCGAGTCGCCCACGCCGCCCGCGGAGATGTTGATGACCTTCGCCCCGTTGCGCACCGACCACTGGATTCCCTTGACCATGGTCTCGTCGGTGGAGTAGCCGTCACGATCGGAGATCTGCACGGGGATCACCTCGGCGGTGCCGCGGGCGCTGGGTGCCGCGCCCACCACGCCGAGCCCGTTGATGGGCGCTGCGGCGATGCCCGCCACATGGGTTCCGTGCCCGGTCTTGCCCCAGTCCTCGGCCGCCTGCTTGCCCGTCTGGGGGCTGTAGGGACGCACGAGGGGCGAGTTCGGTCCCGACCACTCGGGATGCGACGAATCGATGCCGCTGTCGAGGATTGCGATGCGCGGGCGGGGCGGGGTTCCCGTGAGGTCGATGCCCCAGGTGGTCGCGGGCGTGGTGAGGGCCCACTGGCGACCGTTCGCGAAGTACTCGTCGGTGGGGGCGGCCGCCACGGGGGTGAGGGCGGCCGGCGTGGCCGCGGGTGACTGCTGCTCGCGGGTGCGCTCGTCGGTGCGCCGGGCCAGCGACCACGCCGCCGTGTCCACCCCGGGGCGGGAGAGGGCGCGCTGCCTCAGCCCGGCGTCGGCCGGGGCATGCACGGCCCAGATTCCGGCCTCGGGCGCGGCGGGGTCCACCCGGCCCAGGCCCGCGAGGGCCGCGCGGGCGACATCATCAGCCGGGGCGCCCCGGAACGTCACGAGCAGCGTGGCCCCGTCGGCACCCCCCGCCAGGCGGGGCGGGGCGGCCTGCGCCACCGCCGGCAGGGCGGCGGCCACGGCGAGGACGATGACGGCCAGGGCGCGGCGGGGCGCCCGCCTAGCCGTCGGCATACCGGTTGGTGATGGGCATGCGCCGGTCGCGCCCGAAGGCGCGGGGAGTGGTCTTGATGCCCGGAGGGCCCTGGCGCCGCTTGTACTCGGCACGGTCGACCATGCCGATGACCCGGCGGACGACGTCATCGGGGAACCCCCGCTCCACCAGCGCGGCGGGCGGGAGGTCCTGCTCGACGTACGCCTCCAGGATGGGATCGAGCACCTCGTAGTCGGGCAGGGAATCGGAATCGCGCTGGTCGGGCCGCAGTTCGGCCGTCGGCGGCCTGTCAATGGTGGCCTGCGGGATCACCTCCCGGCCCTCTTCGCGGTTCCGCCACGACGCCAGGCGGTAGACCCACGTCTTCGACACATCGCGCAGTGGCGCGAATCCACCCGCCATGTCGCCGTAGATCGTCGAGTACCCCACCGACATCTCGCTCTTGTTGCCGGTGGCCAGCACCATGTCGCCGTTCTTGTTGCTCATCGCCATGAGCAGCGTGCCGCGCACGCGTGCCTGCAGGTTCTCCTCGGCCACATCGCGCGGCCTTCCCTCGAATACGTCGGCCAGCTGTGCCTCGAACGCATCGACCACCGGGGCGATGGGAATGACATCGAGCCGAATGCCCAGTGACTGCGCGAGGGTGGCGGCATCGTCGGTGCTCTGCCCGCTCGTGAACACCGATGGCATGGCCACCCCGCGCACGCGGTCGGGACCGAGGGCGTCCACGGCGATGGCCGCGGTGAGGGCCGAGTCGATACCGCCGGAGAGCCCGATGACCACCCCGGGGAACCCGTTCTTCCCCACGTAGTCGCGAACGCCGAGCACCAGCGCACCCCAGAGCTCCGCCTCCTCGCAGGGCAGTGGCGGCGATGCCCCGCCGACCGCGACCGTCGGCAGGGCATCGCCCGCGGCATCGGGCGACCCCACGGGGGCGGACACCACCTCGACCGGCTGCAGGTCGAGCGGGCGCGGCAGGCGCCTGAGCAGCGGCTCGCGCAGGCGGCGGCCGGCCGCGAGGTCGAGTTCCACATCGGCGATCAGCAGGTCGGCCTCGAACATCGGCGCCCGGGCCAGCACGTCGCCCGAGTGGTCGATGATCACCGAGCGCCCGTCGAACACCAGCTCATCCTGCCCGCCCACCTGGTTGCAGTAGGCCAGCGCCGCCGCGCTGTCGGATGCCCGCGTCTGCAGCATGCGCTCGCGGGCGTCGCCCTTGGCGAGGTGGAAGGGCGAGGACGAGATGCAGGCGATCAGGTCGAGGCGGGCCTCGGCAAGCTCGGCGGCCACCGGCGCCGGGTACCAGATGTCCTCGCAGATGACCATGCCAACGCGGGCGCCGTCGATGTCGAGGACCATCGGCCGGTCGCCGGCCCGGAAGTACCGGGCCTCGTCGAAGACCCCGTAGTTGGGAAGGAAGCGCTTGCGGTAGATGGCCTGCACGCGGCCATCGGCCACCACGGCCGCGGCGTTGTGGACATCCTCGTCGTGCTCCACGAACCCGACGATGGCCACGCCCTCGGTGATGTCGGCCGCGAGCGCGTCGAGGGCCTCGCGCGAGGCATCCGCGAATGACGGACGCAGCAGGAGATCCTCCGGCGGATACCCGGTGAGCGCCAGCTCGGGCGTGAGCACCAGTGAGGCCCCCTGCGCCGTGGCGGCGCGCACGGCGTCGCGCACGAGGGCCAGGTTTCCCTCGAGGTCTCCCACGACCGTGTTGACCTGCGCGCAGGCAATGCGCATCGACAGCCCTCCGGCCGCGTTAGGATGCAGCGGGCTCGCAGGATATACGTGACCGGGGGTAAGGCGAGATGGGCACCAGCGGACCAACCCAGGGGCCGGGCAAGACGGCGGGGAAGCAGGGGCAGAAGCTCTCTCCCGCGCAGGGCGCCCAGCAGGCCGAGCAGCGGCTCGGCAAGCCCTGCTACCACGCGGGACAGAAGGTGCCCGGCATCTTCGCCTGCGTCACGTGCCAGTTCCGCATCAACAACCGCGGCACGCTGCCGGCGTGCCCCGACTGCGGCGAGATCATCTGGGCCTACATGGGCGACGGCCCGCGACCCGTGCCCGAGGGCGAGACGGCGCCCGCCGCCGAGGCGGCCGCACCCGCGGCGCCGGTGGAGGAGACGGTGGCGCTCGAGCAGCCCGTGCAGGAGCCCGTGAAGGTCGAAGAGGGCATCAAGCTCGAGCCGTAGGCCCTGCACGGGCTAACAAAGCCCTTACCTCGTGCCCCTCGACCTCGACATGATCGCGGAGGACCATCCGGGAATGATCCGCGCCCTCTCCATGGCCGCCGTGGCATCGGCGCTCATCGCGGTGCCCGCGCTGGCCACCGGCGGGGCGTCCCGTGCAGCCGTGCCCGCACCGCCCGCCGCCGCGCAGCATGCCGCAATGGCGCGCACCGCCGGGGGCCAGATCTACGTCGACGGTGCCGGGGACGTGCGCGTGTCGGGCAACTTCCTGGCGTTCGGCGACGTCGGGGGCATGGTGGTGACGGTCACCGACCGTGCGGGCGACGCCCGGGTGATCGCCAGGGGGCGTCCGCTCATGCGGCCGGAATCCCCCGGCGGAAGCCCCGCCAACCGGCGAGCGCCCCGGCGACTGGCGTTCACACCCGCCGCACGCGAGATGTTCTCGATCGAGGGCCGCGACCTCGTCGCATCGTTCCGCGGGGACGGCAACGTGACCCTCTCCATCACGGGCACCGGGCAGGTGCGCCTCGACGGCGTCGGCACCTTCCGGGTGAACAGCCAGCCGGCGCGCACGTGGCCGATGCAGCCCACGTCACTCCCCCTGAGGCAGACGCCCCGCCCGAACCGGGGGTAACCTAGGCTGACGCCATGGCCTCCACCGACGAACAGCCGTTCATCCTGATCGCGGAGGATGAGCCGAACATCGCCTCGTTCGCCAAGATGTACCTCGAGGCGGCGGGGTTCCGGGTGGAGATCGCCGAGCGCGGCGACGACGCGCTCGAGAGCATCGAGAAGGAGCGGCCCGACCTGCTGCTGCTCGACCTGAACCTGCCGGGCGTGGATGGCTTCGAGGTGACCCGGCGCATCCGCCAGGGCGGCGGCGGCATGCCGATCCTCATGCTCACCGCGCGCGACGATGCCGTGGACAAGGTGGTGGGCCTCGAGCTCGGCGCGGACGACTACGTGACCAAGCCCTTCGACCCGCGCGAGTTGGTGGCGCGCGTGCGCGCCGTGCTGCGCCGCGCGGACGCCCCGGCCGAGGCAATCGACGCCGACATGCCCCCGGTGCTCGAGGTGGACGACCTGCGCATCGAGGTGGGGCCGCGCGAGGTGTTCGTGAAGGGGCAGGAGGTCGCGCTCACGCCCAAGGAGTTCGACCTGCTCACCGCCCTGGTGCAGGCCCGCGGGCTGGTGCTCAGCCGTGAGCAGCTGCTCGAGAAGGTGTGGGGCTACACGTTCCTCGGTGACAGCCGCACGATCGATGTCCACGTGCGCCAGCTCAGGCGCAAGCTCGGGGACGCGTGCCCGATCGAGACCGTGTGGGGCACCGGGTACAAGGTCCCGGCGCGGCGGTGACCACGCCGCCGGCCCGCCGGCGGCCGTGGGCGAGCCTCTGGGGACGCGTGGCCCTCGGGGCAGTCGGCGGACTCGTGCTGGCGGCGGTGCTGTTCGCGGCCGTGGGCGTGTCGCTCATCCGGGGGCAGGCCACCACCCAGGCGAAGGACGAGCTCGAGCGCCAGGCCCAGGCCGTGGCGGGCATCGTCTCGGAGCGCGCGGTCACCGCCCTCGAGACCGGCCAGCAGTTCAGCACGCGCGAGCCCATCGGCAACCTCGAGGAGCTCGCCGGCCCGGGGACGCGGCTCTACTACGTGGGACTCGCCCTCTCCCCCGGCGCGGCCGACCCCTTCGGCGGCCTGCCCGAGACCGTGGCGCGCGACCTCGACCCCGAGGCCATCGTGCGCGACGGATCACAGGTGTTCGGGTTCACGCCCACCGGCGCCCGCACGCCCACCTACGGCGCCGCCGCCCCGGTGCTGGTGAACGGCCGCTACCTCGGATCCATCGTGCTCACGCGACCGCAGGCCGAGGTGGGCGCCGCGTGGGGCAGCGTCATCGTGCCCGTGCTGCTCGCGGTATTCGCGGGGCTCGTGGTGGCCGTGGGCCTTGTGCTGTGGATCACCCGCCGGGCCACGCGGCCACTGCGCGACCTCGAGCAGGCCGCCCGGCGAGTGGCGGAGGGTGACCTGCAGGCCGAGGTCGCCGAGGGCGGCACCGAGGAGCTCGACGCCGTGGCGCGCTCGTTCAACGCCATGGTGCAGCAGCTCGCCCGCCGCGACCGCATGGCCCGCGAGTTCCTCATGCGCGTGACGCACGACCTGCGCACCCCCCTCACGGCGATCCGCGGCCACGCCCTCGCGCTGTCCGACGGAGTGGTGCCCGACGACGCCGTGCCCCGCTCGCTCGGGGCCATCGCATCCGAGGCGTCCCGCCTCGAGGTGCTGGTCACCGACCTGCTCGACCTCGCCCGCATGGATGCCGACCGCTTCCGCGTGCACCTGGCGCGCACGCCGGCCGCAGACCCCGTGCGCGCGGCCGGCGACGCACTGTCGTCGGCCGCCGAGGCCGAGGGCGTGCATCTCGCCACCGACATCGCAGACCTCCCCGACATCGTCACCGACGCCGGCCGCGTGCAGCAGGCCATCGGCAACCTCATCGACAACGCCATCCGGTGGACGCCCGACGGCGGCACCGTCATGGTTTCCGCCCAGGAGCGCCCGGGCGGGGGCGTGGTGGTGGAGGTCTCGGATACAGGGCCGGGCATCGAACCGCATCGCCGCGAAGCAGTGTTCGAGCCATTCACGTCGGAGGAGGCCCCGGGCGGTCAGGTGGGATCGGGCCTCGGGCTGGCGATCGCGCGCTCGCTGGCGCGCGCCCTGGGCGGCGACCTCACTGCCGGGGAGGCCCCCGGTGGAGGGGCGCGCTTCACCATGCTGCTGCCGGCGGAGGCGCCCGAGGGAGGCGACAGGGAGCCCCCGCCCACGGCGGACGGGGACTCCCATGAGGCCTCTCCGGTGAGGATGGGCTAGGCCGCGTCCTCGGGATGCGGCGCGAGGACCACGTCCCCGCGCTCACCGGTGCGGACACGCACCGCGTCGTCCACCGGGATGATGAAGATCTTGCCGTCCCCCGGCTCGCCCGTGTGGGCCAGTTCGAGGATCACATCGACGGCGCGATCCACATCGGTGTCGTCCACCACCATCTCCAGCTTCAGCTTCGGTCGCATGAAGATGGTGGCCTTGGCACCGCGATAGCTCTCGGTGTATCCGCCCTGGCGCCCGGAGCCCTTCACCTCGCTGATCGACATGGAGGGAAGCCCCATGCCGGCCAGGCGGTTCCGGATCTCGTCGAACGCCTCGTGGCGGATGAACGCCTCGATCTTCTTCACGTTCGAACCCCCTTAGTCCGTGCTCGACGTTCGCACGCCGAGGTTCGCCAGGTCCATGCCGCGGGCACCCTCGGGGAATGCGCCGGGCACCTCGATGAACTGCTCCGGGTATCCGTACATCCCGTGCTCCGCGATGTCCAGCCCCGCGAGCTCATCCTGCTCGCTCACGCGCAGGCCAACCGTGTACTTGATGGCCAGGAACACCACGAGCGACGCGGCGCCCGTGAACGCGATCGTCGCGACGATGCCGTAGAACTGCACCCAGAGCTGCTCGGCGCTGCCACCCATCAGCAGGCCGGTGCTCACGCCCAGCTCACCGATGCGCCCCTCCGTTGCGAAGAGGCCGATGGCCAGGGTGCCCCAGATGCCGGCGATGCCGTGCACCGGGATGGCCCCGATGGGGTCGTCCACGCGGATCTTGTCGACGAGCACGACGAGCGGGGGCACGATGATGCCGGCGACGAAGCCGATCAGCACGGCGGCCCACGGGTCGACGAAGGCGCACGGGGCCGTGATGGCCACGAGGCCGGCGATCGCGCCGTTGCCCATCTGCGACACGTCCAGGGTCTTGAACATCATCAACGAGCCGATGGTGGCGCCGAGGACGCCCGCTGCGGCTGCGAGGTTGGTGTTCACGGCGATGTCGGCGAAGTTCAGGCCGACGGCGCCCAGGGTGGAACCGGCGTTGAAGCCCATCCAGCCCACCCAGAGGATGATGACCCCGAGTATCGCCAGGGGTATCGAATGCCCGGGTATCGGCTGCGCCTTGCCGTCCCTGAACTTCCCGATTCGTGGCCCGAGTATCAACGTGCCGATCAGGGCCGCCGTGGCGCCCTGCAGGTGCACGATCGAGGATCCGGCGAAGTCGAGGAAGCCATCCTGGTACAGCCAGCCACCGCCCCAGGTCCAGTGGGCGACGATCGGGTAGATCAGGCCCGTGAAGACCACGGCGAAGATGACGTAGCCGATGAACTTCGTGCGGTCGAGCATCGTGCCGAAGACGATCGCCAGCGACACGGCGCAGAACACGACCTGGAAGAAGAAGAAGGCCTCGACCGGCAGGTTGTAGGCGCCGATCGCGTTCATGAACGAGTTCAGGCCGAGCGAGTTGGTGTCGGCCGCGGCGTCCGTGGCGTTCAGGAACCAGCCGATCTGGCCCCAGAACCCGTCGCCATCACCGAAGGCCAGGGCGAAGCCTGTCGCCCAGAACATGAGGATGGCGATTGAAAGGTTGATGACGATCTTGCCCGCCACTGCGCCGGCGTTCTTCATGCGCGACAGCCCGATCTCGAGCATCGCGAAGCCTGCCTGCATGAACAGCACGAGGATCGCCCCGAGCACCACCCAGATCGAGTTCACCGCGATGTCGGTGGGGGTGGGGCCCTCGTCTGCCGCAGCGGCCAGGCCGGGCACGGCGAGCAGCAGCATTGCCGCCGCGATCGCAGTCATCCGGAGTGACCTGATGCGCATGTGCGCAACTCCTTCGTCGGAATCCCGGGATCGACCCGCTGGCCGTCCCATTTCACCGACGAGGCTATGAGGGCCCGGGGCTCGGCTCTTTGTGCACCGGGAGCAAGTGGTCTCTGCCCCGTTCGCCCGGCGTACAACCGGGCCCGCCGCTCAGGCCTGCAGCACCGCCAGCGCCGCGGTGAGCCCGGGCACCACGTGATCGGCGTCCGCCAGGGCCCGCGCGTCGTGCGCGCCGGTGGTCACGGCCACCACGCGCACGCCCGCGGCACGGGCCGCCGCGATGTCGCGCGGGGTGTCCCCCACCACCACCACGTCGTGGTCGTCATGCGCCCGGGCGGCGCGGCCACGCGCGATTCCCACCAGGTCGGCCCGCACCTCGGCGTCCGATCCGAATCCACCCCCGGGCCCGAACCTGTGGCCCAACCCGGCCGCCGCCACCTTGGTGCGACCGATCTGCTCGAGGTTGCCGGTGAGCAGCGCCACCTCCGCGCCGGCGTCGAGCAGGGCCCCGGCCACCGCATCGGCGTCCGGTGCCGCCACCGGGGCGGGGTGCTGGTGATGCAGATCGTCGTGCAACTGCACGGCCAGGGCCATCCACTCGGCGGTACCCCGATCGATATCGGCGTCATCCACGCCCTGGCGGCGCAGCACCAGGCGCGCGATCTCGCGATCCGTGCGACCGGCGGGCTCCACGGCCCACACGTCATCCGGCGCCACGGGAACCGACCATACCCGCGCCATGGCATCCACCATCGCCCGGGTATGGCCCTCGGGACGACCATGCAGCAGGGTCCCGTCGATGTCGAACAGCACCAACATGGCCCTCAGTGTGCCGAGATCGTGCTCCCCACGTGCGAGACCGGCTCCTCCGGCTCCGCGCCGACCACCTCGATGAAGCGCTCCGGGTAGCCGAACATCCCGTGCTCGGAGATATCCAGGCCCGCCAGTTCGTCCTTCTCGGGCGCGCGCAGGCCCATGGTCACCTTGATGAGCAGGAACACGACGGCCGCGGCCGCGAAGGCGAACGCCGCGATGGCCACCAGGCCCACCGCCTGCCAGCCCAGCTGCGAGAACCCGCCCCCGTACACCAGCCCCGGGCGCCCGCCCAGCCGTTCTGCGGCCTCGGACGTGGTGAATACGCCGGCGGCCAGCACGCCCACGATGCCGCCGGTTCCGTGGCCGGCGAACACGCCGATGGGGTCGTCGATGCGCATGCGATCGATCAGGAGGACCATGGGCACCATCAGGCAGCCGGCCACCAGGCCGATCACGGCGCCCGCCCACGGCTGCACGAACGCGCACGGGCCCGCGATGGCGCCCAGCCCGGCGATGGCCCCGTTGCCCATCATCCCGATGTCGAAGGTGCCCAGCAGGAGGCGCGCCATCGCCACGGCCCCCAGCACGCCGAAGGCGCCGGCGAGGTTGGTGACCACGATCACCATGCCGATCGGCTTGCCCTCCGCCCCGAGGAACGACCCGGCGTTGAAGCCCATCCACCCAACCCACAGGATCAGCACGCCGAGGATGGCCAGCGGCATGGAGTGCCCGGGGATCGGCTGCGGCTTGCCGTCACGGTACTTGCCGATGCGCGCGCCCACGATGATCGCGCCGGCCAGGCCCGCGAAGGCCCCGGTCACATGCACCACGCCGGATCCGGCGAAGTCCTGGAAGCCGTTCTCGTAGAGCCACCCAGCGCCCCACACCCAGTGCGCCACCACCGGGTAGATGAGGCCCACGAAGAGGATGGCGAAGGGCACGTAGGTGACGAACCGCGCCCGGTCGAGCATGGTGCCCCACACGATGGCCAGGGCCACCGCGGCGAACATGGCCTGGAAGAAGAACTTCGTGGCCTCATCGATGCCGGAGTACGACAGCGATGCCACGCCGCCACTGTTCCCGATCTCCAGGAACCATCCGGTGGCCCCGGCGAAGCCGCTGCCGTCGCCGAAGGCGATGGCGTAGCCGAAGGCCCAGAACACGACGATCGCCAGGGCGAAGTTGACGATGATCTTCGCCGCCACGGCACCCGAGTGCTTCATGCGGGAGAGACCCATCTCCAGGGCCGCGAAGCCTGCCTGCATCAGCAGCACCAGGCACCCGGCCACCACCACCCACACGGTGTCGATGGCAACGCTGTTCACTCTGACCTCCGGGGACGTGGCGGGGCGGGAGGACCCTTCGGGGCCCGCCACACGCTCTCACCGGGCAGGCGCCGCCCGCATGGCCCCGTGCACAACCCATCCGCACCGACCATGGCCCTGTGTACAACCCCAGCGCGGGCGCCGGGGCGCGCTGCTCAGCGCGTGCCGGCGGTGCGCGATGCCGCGCGCCGAGGGGTCGCGCGCGCCCCGCGCCCGCGCACCATTGCCAGAGCCTCATCCACCGACGACGCCCCGAGGGCATCCAGCAGGTCGTCCACCCCATCGGGCGCGGCCCCATCGCCCGCGAGCACCG
>JAFMJQ010000166.1 GCA_017853415.1 Thermoleophilia bacterium
TACGCTTACCATTCATTGCCTAGGCTAGAAATAGCTATAGGGGCTAGTCTACCTGGCATAGTTTCATGCTAGGGGGCTAGCTTAATTATTACCATACAAACCAGGGCAAACATTACACAGATAGGGTGGCTGATAGGCAGTCCGTTGTCAGTCGCCTGAGTGGGTAGTAGGTAGTCCGCGATCAGTCGCCTCTTTGGCGAAAGGAGATGTCATGTCTGAAGAGTTGTCCACAGAACGAATGAGAGAATCACTAAGAATGGTCAAGAGAGTAGCTAAATTAAGGCAGTCTATCACCGATGCAATGAACATGGCTTCACGGCCTGATTGCATCAGCTTAGATGTAGCCTTCTTCCTTCTGGCAGAACTGTCAAGGGATGAAATGGAATACAAACCACCAACGCTAAACACAAAGGAGAAATGAAATGGCACAGACAATAACCACACAACAGGCTGGAAAGATTTGCGCAGAGTATAGAAAGACCGGACTGTCTTGGAAACAAGTAGCAAGAAAGCTGCACACAAACTACGGCTACACATCTGCCAAGACTGGCAAGGTAGTATCTGATAGCTGCGCATGGCTGCTGGCTAAAACATATGGCGGATACAAAACTACCGTACCACCCGTTAAAAAGCAGCTACCTGTTAGCAGCTCCTCAAGCAAGGCAAACAAGTGGGACATTGCCAAGATGATCGACGAATCATCCATCGAACCATCTACCAAGAAAGCTTTGATTGAATTGATCATTGACGCAATGAATAAATAGCAGTCAAGATTAAGAAGTGAATAACGCATGGAAGCGGATCTTCATATTCGGGGACATACACTTCCCCTTTCATCACAAGATCGCACTGGCTGTAGCCATGTACTACTGCCGCCACTGGAAACCAGACATCATCGTGCAAGTAGGAGATCTGAGGGATTGGTACTCCTACTCAAAGTTCAGCCGTAAGGTAAATTTGTTTACCCCAAAGCAGGAAGATCAGTGGGCAACTTACTACAGTGAGCTGTTCTGGGGTAAGCTGAATGAATGGTTGCCTCAGTCTGAGAAATATCAGCTCCTTGGCAATCACTGCGTTCGCCCAATCAAACGCATAGGAGAACTGGCTCCTGAGTTTGAAGAAGACTACATCCCTATCCTGCATGAGAAGTACAAGTTCGATGGAGTAAAGACCATCTACGATCCAAGAGAAGAGTTGGATCTACATGGTGTTCGCTTCATCCACGGGTATCTGAGCAAGCTTGGTGATCACGCCAGGTTCAACCAAATGCCCGTAGTGTGTGGACACTCGCATCAAGGTGGCGCTCTGCCTCTGGTGATGCGTGACAAGATCATCTTTGAACTGAACGCTGGATACCTGGCAGACCCAATGCACCCAGCTCTCTCCTACACAATGCAGAAGAGGGCGACAAGGTGGACACACGGCTTTGCCACGATTGATCCAGACGGGCCGCGCTTTCACGCTCTGGACAAGGAGTTCCTTGAAGGCATAGCTCTGTCCAAAGAGATCAAAGACTACATCTTCTAACAACCCGCTAAACAAAAGGAGAACATATGAGCAGTGCATCTGCATGGGTATTTGCGTCCGGAAACCAAGGCCCAATGAGAGTCACAAAGATCAACAATGGCCGAACTGTGCTCGTAGCACTGAACGGCATGACAATCATCAAGATTGATACATACACCGGAGCCGTAAGGTTCCCGTATGCTGAGCCAAGCATCCAACTAGGCAATGCATATAGAAGATTCTTCGAGTTGATCGAAGTCAAAAGATATGGCGCAGAGATGCGCAATGGAAAGATGTTCATTACCGACACACTGAAGTCGGCAAAGGAAATCATAAGCACAGGAATCACAATCCTGCTACCTACCAGAGCAGTCATGAACATCATCGGCTTCTATGGGGGATATGTTTATGTGAGCGACTGGAAGGCAGATGAGAAAGCAAAACAGGAAGTAGAGTGACGCGCAATGGGGATGAGCATATCGTCCCCATTACGATCTACTCGCTAGATCCTGGTCGAAAACCAGCAACTTAACAAAGGAGATACTCATGGCCCAGAACATCATCACCCAGGTACTCGGCGGTTCCAAGTCTGTAATGGATGGCGTAAGCACCATTGCTGACATTCGTGCTAAGCTGAGTCTCGGAGCTAACTACTCGGCATCCATTGATGGCGAGCCTGCCTCTGATAGTTCCGAAGTGGTCGATGGAAACTATGTTTCCTTCGCACATCAAGTAAAAGGAGCGTAAGCTCCCATCTAACTCCTAGCCTCAACTCTAGGAGGTCTACCACCCAGGGGGTGTACTCAGAAATGGGTACGCCCCCTTCTTATTTGTGAACCCAAACATCAACAAAGGAGATGAACATGGATACCGCAGTCCAAACATCTGCAATCAGGATCAAAGACCTGAAAGTGGGTGCCTTCGCAAAGGCAAAGGAGTTGCTGAATAATCCCAGCGACTGCATCGAGGTGATAAACTACCTCGGCTTTCTTGCGAACAACAACAACACATCAATCGAAGACATGGAGATACCTTTCTCCACTTCCAAGCATGATTTCAAGATGACGAGAGCAGAAGCGACCAAGCTATTCTTCTCTCACATCGAGAACAAGAAGGTTACCGCCAAGCTTCCGGACAGTGAAGCGCAAGAGCTGATCATTGGCATGATCAACAATCGCATCAACGTCGGCAGGAAGCGCAAGCTTGATGAGATCAACGGTCTTATCTTACAGGCAATGAACTATTACCGCAATGCAGATGACTACCTTCGATCAGCAAGAATAAAGCAGGAAGAGATCGAG
>JAFMJQ010000056.1 GCA_017853415.1 Thermoleophilia bacterium
GGCGATCGCGGGGAGGCGCTGGACATCATCCGCGCCTGCCGGGAGCGCGCCGCCGACTGACATGTCGGAGCCGCTGGTGATCATCGCCATCCTCTGGGCCGTGCTCGCGGTGGCCCTGGCGCTGGTGTGGGTGATCAGGCGGCGCAGCGGCCCCATCGACACCGGCCCGGCGACGGCCTTCATCGGCAGCGCCATCGGCCTGCTGCTCTCGCTGGTGATCTTCTTCGCACTCGGTCACCGCACCGAGGCCCAATCGGCGGCGCAGGCAGAGGCCACCGCCTTCACCACGCTGTTCAGCAGCATGGCGCCGCTGCCCGGCGCGATCTCGGATCCCCCTCAGCATGCCGCCGTGTGCGCAATGCGCTCGATCATCGACGACGAGTGGCCGGCAATGGCCAACGGCGCTACCGGGGGTTCCCGCACCACCCAGAAGGCCATCTCACGCCTCTATTCCGCCGTCGAGCGCATCCCGCGGGATGACCCCGCGGTACAGCCGTACATCGACACCGTCTGGCAAGCCATGCTCGAGCGGGCCGCGGCACGCGATGCCCGCCTCGCCCAGGGCACGCCGCAGGTGCCGCTGGCCATCTGGCTCATCATGTGGGTGGGCGCGTTCATCGTGGTGATGCTGGTGGGCCTGGAGGAACGGCTCAGGGGCCGGGGCGCCTGGATCGGCGTGGGAGCAGCCCTGGTGGTGACCTTCACCATGCTCGTGGGGGCCGCCGCCGTGCTCGACCGGCCCTACGGGAGCGTGGCGGGTGTCGAGCCGGGCGCCATGCGCAGCTCCCTGGCCGTGGTGCAGTCGAACCAGCCGGCGAACTCGCCGGTCATCGCGCCGTGTGGCGCAGGCTGACGCTAGAACAGTTGGTTCTCTCCCGCGAAGATCTCGCTCACCGACTCATCGCAGAAGACGTTGTGGATGGTGTCGGCGAGGATGCGGTCCACCGACAGCACCTGGATCTTCCCGTCGGCTCCGCCGTCGGCGACGTCGATGGTGTCGGTGACCACGATCTCCTCGATCACCGAGTCGGCCAGGCGCTCGTAGGCCTTGCCCGAGAAGATTCCGTGCGTGGCGGCCGCAAGCACCTTGGTGGCGCCCGCCTTCTTCACCACCTCGGCACCCGCGCAGAGCGTGCCGGCGGTGTCGATCATGTCGTCGATGAGAAGCGCGGCCTTGCCGTCGACGTCACCGATGAGGAACGTGATCTCGGCCTCGTTGTGCTCGGGGCGCTGCTTGGCCAGCACGGCGAGCCGGGCGCCGAGCTTCTCGGCGAAGTGGTTGGCCAGCTTGGCGCGGCCGGCGTCGGGTGACACCACCACGAGCCCCTCGGCGAAGTCGCCGCCGAACTGCCGCTCGCTGAAGTGGTCGGCGAGGATCGGCGTGGCCGTCATGTGATCGACCGGGATCTGGAAGAAGCCCTGGATCTGCCCGGCGTGGAGGTCCATGGTGAGCACGCGGTCCACCCCGGCGGCCTCCAGCAGCTGGGCCACCAGGCGGGCGGTGATGGGCTCGCGCGGGCTGCTCTTCTTGTCCTGGCGCGAGTAGCCGTACCACGGCATGACGGCCGTGATGCGGTGCGCCGAGGCCAGCTTGGCCGCGTTGATCATGATGAGCAGCTCCATGAGCGACTCGTTCACCGGCGTGCTCGTGGACTGCACCAGGAAGATGTCGGCGCCGCGGATGCTCTCGTCGAAGCGCACGTACACCTCGCCGTCCTGGAAGCGGTTGATGCGCACGTCGCCGAGCTCGATGCCAAGGCGGTCGGCAATGCGCGCACCCAGCTGCTTGCTGGACGTGCCCGCGAACACCATGAGGCGCTTGGAGTCGTCGCGGTCGATGCTCTTGGTCCCCACTAGCCGTCCCCCGCCTCGGAGTCTTTGTCCTTGGCGCGCTTGGCGCGCGCCTCGGCCTTCGCGGTGAAGCCCTCGATGTTCTCCTGCCGCGCGCGGGCGATTCCCAGCGCGCCCTCGGGCACGTCGCCGGTGATTATGGAGCCGGCCCCGGTCATCGCCTTGTCGCCGATGGTCACCGGCGCCACCAGCACGCAGTCGCTGCCGGTCTTCACGCCCGACCCCACGGTGGTGGAGTGCTTGCGGAAGCCGTCGTAGTTGGCGGTGATGTTGCCCGCGCCGATGTTGGTGTCGCTGCCGATGTCGGCGTCGCCCATGTACGACAGGTGCGGCACCTTCGACCTCTCGCCCAGGCGGGTGTTCTTCATCTCCACGTAGGTGCCGGCCTTGCTGCCGTCCTCCATGGTCACGCCCGGCCGCAGGTAGGCGAAGGGGCCGACCGTGCAGCCCTTCCCCACGGTCGACGACATCACGTGGGCGCTCACCAGCACCGATCCGTCGCCCACCACGGAGTCGGCCACCAGCACGTCGGGGCCGATCTCGCAGCCCCCGCCGATCACCGTGGCGCCCTTCAGCACCGTGCCCGGCCACAGGGTGGTGTCCTGGCCCACGGTGACGCCGGCGTCCACGAGCACGCGCGAGGGGTCGGGCATGGTGACGCCATCCACCATCAGCGCGTGGCGCAGCCGGTGCTGGATGACCGCCTCGCACTCCGCCAGGTCGGCGCGGGTGTTGACGCCCTGCACCACCGAGGCGTCGGGCGCAACCATGGCGCCCACCTCGCCATCGATGATGGGCAGCACGTCGGGCAGGTAGAGCTCGCCCTGCGCGTTGTCGGTGCCCAGCCCGCCGAGGGCCGTGGCAAGCGCCGCGCGGTCGAAGGCGAACATGCCCGCGTTGATCTCGCGCACGGCCAGTTGGTCGTGATCGGCGTCGCGGGCCTCCACCACGCCCACGCCGCGGTGGTCGCGGATGACGCGCCCATACGAGCCGCCGTCGTCGAGGATGGCCGTGACCATCGTGGCGGCGCGGCCGCTGCGTTGGTGGTCGGCCACGAGGGCGTCCACCAGCGTGGGGTCCACCAACGGGGTGTCACCGCACATCACCACCACGGTGTCCACCGCGGGGTCGAGCGCGGCGATGCCGATGCGCGTGGCGCCCCCGGTGCCGTCGCGCACCTCCTGCAGGGCCGTGCCCATGCCGGCGGGCAGCGCGGGCCGCACCTCATCGCCCTCGGGGCCCAGCACCACCACCACGGCATCGGGCGCGATGCCGGCCAGAGCGTCGAGGGCCCAGAGGATCATGGGCCTGCCCGCCAGGGGGTGCAGCACCTTGGGGAGGCGGGACTTCATGCGGGTCCCATGACCCGCGGCAAGGACGATGGCGCCGACGCTCAACTCGCTGGTCTCATCCTTTTCTGCCTGGTTGGGGCGGGAGGATTCGAACCCCCGATCGCGGGACCAAAACCCGCTGCCTTACCACTTGGCTACGCCCCAGCGCGCCGCCCGGCACGGCACGCCGGACCATACCAGCGCGGTCCGGCGTGGCAACGCGGCCCCCGGGGGCCGACAGCGGCTAGAGGTCCGGCCGGGTGATGGCCCCCTCGCTGGCCGACGACACCAGCGCCGCGTACTTGGCCAGCACGCCCGTGGTGTAGTTGGGCGGCGGAGGGGTCCAGCCGCGCATGCGCTCGGCGATCTCGTCGTCGGTGAGCTCCACGTTGAGCTCGCGCTTCTCCACGTCGAGCACCACGATGTCGCCCTCGCGCAGCGCCGCGATGGGGCCGCCGCGGAAGGCCTCGGGGGCGATGTGCCCCACCATCAGGCCGTGGGTGGCGCCGCTGAAGCGGCCGTCGGTGATGAGCGCGACATCCTCACCGAGGCCCTCGCCCACGAGGGCGGCGGTCACGTGCAGCATCTCGCGCATGCCGGGGCCACCGGCGGGGCCCTCGTAGCGGATCACCACCACGTCGCCCGCCGTGATGCCTCCGGCCTTCACCGCGGCGAAGGCCTCCTCCTCGCGGTCGAAGATGCGCGCCGGGCCCCGGTGCAGCAGGCGCTCGTGCCCGGCCAGCTTCACCACGCTGCCCTCGGGCGAGAGGTTGCCGTGCAGGATCGCCAGCCCGCCCGTGGCCTTGAGCGGCGTCTCGATGGGCACCACCACCTTCTGGCCCGGCTTCTCCTTCACCTCGTCCGCGATCTGCTGGATGGTGCGGCCGTCCACGGTGGGGGCCGTGCCGTCGATCTTCCCCTTCTTCAGCAGCTCGCGCATCACCAGGCCGGGGCCGCCGGCCTCGTACAGGTCGACCGCCACGTACTTCCCGCCGGGCTTGATGTCGGCCACGATCGGCGTGCGCTCGGCGATGGTGTCGAACTCGTCGATGGTGAACGGGATGCCGAACTCGCGCGCGATGGCGAGCAGGTGCATCACGGCGTTGGTGGACCCCCCTGTGGCGGCCACCGATGCCACGGCGTTGTCGATGGCGCGGCGGTCCACGATGTCGGCCGGGGTGATGTTCTCGCGCACGAGGCGCATGATCATCTTCCCCACCTCCTCGGCGGCCTTGCCCTTGGCGGGGTCCGTGGCCGGCACGCCGTTGAGCTCGGCCGGGGCCAGGCCCAGGAACTCGCACACCATGGCCATGGTGTTGGCGGTGAACTGCCCGCCGCACGCACCGGCGCCCGGGCACGCCACGTTCTCCACCGCCAGCAACTCGTCGTCGTCGATGGTGCCGGCGGCATGCGCGCCCACGGCCTCGAAGACGTCCTGCACCGTGAGGTCGCGGCCCTGGTAGTGCCCCGCCGCGATGGAGCCGTTGTAGAAGACGATGCCCGGGATGCCCAGGCGGCCAAGCGCCATGACGGCACCCGGAAGGGTCTTGTCGCACCCCACCAGGCACACCACGGCGTCGAACGAGTGGCCGCGGCACACGAGCTCGATGCTGTCGGCGATCACCTCGCGGCTGATGAGCGAGCCCTTCATGCCCTCGGTGCCCATCGACACGCCATCCGACACCGCCACGGTGTTGAACTCCATGGCGGTGCCGCCGGCCTTCTGGATGCCCACCTTCACGTGCTTCGCCAGGTCGCGCTGGTTGATGTTGCACGGCATGGTCTCGATCCATGTCGTGGCCACGCCGATGATGGGCTTGGCCAGCGCCTCGTCGTCGAAGCCGATGGCCTTGAGCATCGCGCGCGCGGGCGCGCGGTCGGGGCCGTCGGTCATCACCGCGCTCTTGCGCTTGGCCGGGTCGGAGGGCTGCTGGTACGGGTTCGGTGTCGTCATGCGCCGGACTCTAATGGGGTCCGCCAGCGAGGGCGCGGGCAACGAAGCCGGCCACCTGCCGACCCACGTCCCCGGCCTCGGCCTGCAGGTAGTGGTCGGCCCCGTGCACCACGGCCAGCTCGCCGCCGCCCACCGTGGCCAGCCAGTCGGCGATGGTCTCGACCGGCGTGATGTGGTCGTTCTCGGGGTGCGCGATGCCCACCGGACGTCCGCCCATGTCGTCGGGCAGCGACGCGCCCGGGGCCACGGCCGCCACGGCGCGCACGCGGGGATCCATGGCGCCCACGTGCAGCGCCACCCACGCGCCGAACGAGTAGCCGCATATGGCCAGCGGGGTGCCGGGCGGCAGGGCATCCTCCAGCGTGTCGAGCGCCCTCACGGCGTCCATCCACTCGGTGTGGTCGGCCATCGACTCACCGGCGCTCTCCCCCGCCCCCCGGAAGTCGAACACCAGCGCGGCCATTCGCTCGGCCACGATGGCCCGCCCGAGCGCCCGCACCACGTGGCTCTCGCGCGTTC
Organism: Thermoleophilia bacterium; assembly: GCA_017853415.1. GTDB lineage: Bacteria > Actinomycetota > Thermoleophilia > Miltoncostaeales > Miltoncostaeaceae > SYFI01. Next base: position 5,656 of record JAFMJQ010000056.1, read on the forward strand.
CGCCGTACATCGGATGCGGGTGGCACACCACCACCCCGGCGAGCGGCGTCCCGGCATCGGGGCGCAGGATCTCCGCGGCCAGCGGCGGGCCGTCGCCGCCGATGGTGACGCGCTCGGAGATCACGCCGGCTCCAGCACCTCGATGTGCAGCACGGTGGCCACGGTCTTGTCGGACGTCTCGATGCTCTCGGGCGACACCACCTCGGCCCAGTCGCCCCGGCAGTCGACGCGCACCACCTGGCCCTCCTCCAGCACGGCCGAGAGCTCCACCGCAAGCTCACCCTCCACCTCGAAGGTGTTGAGCTCGAGGGGGATCTCCGTGTCGAGGGTGATGAGCAGCAGCCGACCGCGGTAGCGGTCGTCCTCCTCGAAGATCATGGCGATCTCGCCGGTGAATGATCGAAGCCTGGGGGACGTCACGGGGCGGCACTCTATCCTCGGGCCGATGACCGAGCCGCCACAGCCGCACCCGCCCCGCAGTTACCTGCTGCTGGGCCCGCCCGACATCCTCCACGACCTCCTCAACGAGTTCGCCGAGGACGGCTGGTCGTGCTCGGCCGACCGCTGGCAGGCGGTGATCACCCGCCCGCAGGGCGACGGCGGCCCCGACCCCGGCGCCTGGCCCGCCGAGGTGACCCTGCAGGGCATCCGCACCGACGGGCACGAGGCGGCCTGCCGCGAGCACCTGGCGCCCATCAAGTAGTACGGTTCGGCGCGAAGCGCGCCCAGGAGGAACAACATGGCCACCCCCCGCACCGTCATTGCCCTCGCCGCCGCCGGTGCGGTGCTCGCGCCCGCAGGCGTGCTGACCACGCCCGCAGTGGCCAAGGTGCCCACCAGACACGTGATCTGCGACAGGGCCGCCAAGTGGATTCCCAGCGACTACACGGGCGGCTGCTACCTGACCTTCTCCACCGCGGTGAGGACCATCGCCTACGACGCCTTCGCCGACTCCGCGCGCAGCGGAACCCAGTGGATCGGGTCCGACGGCGATGCAACGCACCTCACCGCCAGCACGATCATCACGTCGATGAAGTGCCGCCGCGGAGGCAGCTTCAACGGCGTGAAGCTGAACCGGTTCCACGCGGGCTGGTGCATGTGGACCGACACGTTCGGTCACTTCCAGGAGGGCGACCACCCGGTGCACACGTGGGGCTGCGAGGTGACCGTGGTGCTGCGAAGCGGCCCCGGCGGCAGGAGCCGCATGCGCGCGGGTCGCCCCGAACTGCAGTGGACCGTCACGGCCACGCCCCATCAGGACGTCTTTGTCGTGGGCGGCGAGTACCCCTACTGCGGCAAGGACGCCCCCGAGGACACCTGGCAGCAGGGCTAGGGCAGCGCGACCAGCTGCCGGGCGGACGCTGCCCGGTCAGGGCGTGGCGCGCATCTCCTGCATCTCGGCGATCTCCGTCGCCTGCGCGTCGACGATGCGGTTGGCCAGGGCCTTGACGTCGGCATTCGGGGTGCCGTTCAGCACCATGTCGGCCATGAGCAGCGCGCCGGCGTGATGCGGGATCATCATCCGCAGGAACGCCTCATCGGGATCGGCCGCGCCCGTGATGGCGTCGGGGGACATCCCGGCCATGCCCATCATCCCGGCCATGCCGTGGTCGTCCATGTTCATCTCGGGGACATCCTCGCCGTAGAGGGCCCGGTACCACGAGCGCATCTGGGCGATCTCCTTCTTCTGGTCGGCGATGACCCGCGTCGCCAGCGCCTTCACCGTCGGCCGGTTGCCGGCCTGCAACTCGGCCTCGGCCATGTCCACGGCCATCTGGTGGTGCGCCACCATCATGGCCAGGAACTCCTTCTGGTCCATGGCCAGCATGCCGTGGTGGGTCTCGCTGACCCCGTCCATCATGGCGCCGGACCCATGGGCCATCTCCTGGCCCATGCCGTGGTCGCCCCCGGTGTTGGCCCCGATGGTCCAGCCGACCACGCCGCCCACGAGCAGGATCACCACGGCCCCGATGGCCACCAGCCACCTGTTGCTCACTGCGTTTCCCCCTCGCGATTCCGGGCCGCGGTCATATCGCGTGCCACAGCCCGTCGTCGCCGATCGGCTCCACCGCCACCGTGCCGCGCCCGACGGCGCGGATGAGCATCTGCGCGGCGGCGCGGCGGTCGAGCGGCTGCTCGATGTCGGTGCGCATGACCTCGGCCACCTCCTGGGTGGTGAGGCCGAGCGGGAACTCTGCGAGCACCTCCTCGGGGCGGTCGTCCGGCACTCCCCGGCGCGAGCCGGTCGGGTCGAGATTGGCCACCAGAACGTCGTAGGCCTCCATGGGCTGGAAGCCACCGGCCTCGAGCGATCGATCTGCGCACCGGAAGATGAGCGACGGGGCCGTGTAGCGCACTGCGCCGTCGGTGTTGGCGGCCTTGCCCTGGAACTCCGTGGGCGAGCCCGCGGCCGTGCGCGCCTCGGCGCGGTCGGCCTGGTACGACGCCTCCACCTCGGGCGTGTCGATCGTGGCCATCACCTCCGGCACGTCGAGGCCCGGCACCCGCTCGAGCGCGGCGGCGATGTTGGTGTCCTCGTCCATGAGCATGCGCGTGGTGAACCACCCCAGCTGCAGGGCGCGGAAGGCCGTGATCTCGTCGCCCGGCGACAAGCGGCGCACGGCATGCAGCGCCCTGCACGCGCGTCCGGTGCCCGTGAGCCGCGCGCGCGGCCCCTGCGTGAAGGGCATCCCGAACTGCCGGAACATCTCCATGCGGTCGGCCATCATCACCGGGTCGTAGCCGCGCTCCTCGTACAGCGAGGCGTCCTCGGCGAGGCCGATGGTGACGAGTCGCCAGCGAAGGCGCGGCCCGTAGCGCCACTGCAGCGCGGCCAGCGACGGCGATGCCGAGTAGCCCCACGGGCAGCCCGGATCGGAGATGAAGGTGATGTCGATGTCCATAGCCATGATGCTAGGCGCCGCGGACCGGCTAGCCTGCCCGGGCCATGGGTGAACCTCTTCTGATCTCAGATGGCCGGGCCATGGGCCTGGTCGACGAAAACGCGCGGCTCTGCTGGCTGGTGGCCCCGCGCATCGACCAGCCCAGCATCATCAGCGGCCTGGTGGATGAGGAGCGCGGCGGGGGCGTGGAGCTGGTGTATCCCGACTCCGCCACCGTGGCGCACCGCCACCGCGAGGGAACCCTGGTGGTGGAGACCGACCTCGAGGGCCCCAAGGGCACGGTGCGCGTGATCGACGCGCTGGCAATTCCCGCGCGCGGCCCCGTGCAGGCCGCCTGGCCGGGGATGTTCATCCGCCAGGTGCTGGTCACCGCCGGCGAGGCCGAGATCGGCATGGTCACCCGCCTTCGCTACGCCTACGGCCGCAACGCCCCGCGCTGGCGCACCGAGGGCCGCAAGATCATCGGCTACGGCCCGGGCCTCACCATCGAGCTGCAGAGCGAGCTGCCCCCGCGCGCCTACGGCGTCGACCTCGGCGCCACCACCACGCTCGCCGAGGGCGAGCGCCGCGTGATGGCCCTGCGCTGGCAGGATCCGCAGAACAAGGGCACCGACCTGCGCCAGAGCGTCGAGGAGACCGCCGCCTTCTGGCGCGCCTGGGGGTCGACCTGCGACCACGACCCGCGCGCGGTGATGCTGAAGGGGATGATGTACCACCCCACCGGCGCGATGGTGCGCGCCGTCACCACGTCGTACGGACCCGGCCCGGCGGCCGACGGACGCCTGGCGTGGATGGACGACCAGACGCGCGCGGCCGCGGCCTTCCGCGAGATGGGCTACGCCGGTGAGGCCGACTACATCGAGCAGTGGATCGCCCGCGCAGGCGACGGTGGCCCCGTGCGCGACATGAGCGGTGGCGAGCCCCCGGCCGAGGCCAAGGTGGACGAGATCGATGTGGACATCATGGTGGGGGCTCCCCCGGGCGACGCCCGGGGGAACATCCCCTACCTGCCCGACCTCCTGGGCTGACCGGGCGCGCCGCCCGGGCGGCAGAGATCAGTCGAAGTTCTGGCACCCCATCGTGCTCACGAACGGGATGAGGTCCTGCCACGCAGGCACGCCCACCAGCAGCTTGTCGGCGTCGCAGTTGGTGGCGTCCAGCGCCGATCCGGAGTCGAGCAGGTACCACACCTTGCCCCCGGTGTTGCCGTAGTAGATCGACCCGCCGTTGAAGCCGTACTGGCTGCAGCCGGATGCCCTGGAGTTGAACATGAACCCGGCCACGGTCGGCTTGCGCGACGACAGCGACACCGAGTAGCACTTGGCCGGGCCCTTCACCTTGGCGGCCTTCATGATGGCCGACTTCTGGGCAGCGGTCGGGGCCTTGGGCTTGCTGATGGCGCCACCGGCCAGGGCGGGGCCGGCGGAGATGGCCAGCGCCGCGAGCGGGGCGAGGCCGAGTGCGAACCAGCGCTTTGACATCGGGGTCCTCCTCGTGTGAATAGGGAGTGGATGGGGTCGGTTGACCCGACGTTAGCCGCGGCCTCGGTGGGATACCCTCGGCGCGATGGACTGGAACATCGCATGGCGGGCGGCGCTGTCGCAGGCGGTCGTGGTGGCCGCACTGGGGGCCGCTACCGGCCTCACGCTGTCGCATGAGTTCTTCGAGTCGTGGGGCTGGGCCGTGGGCCCGGTGGCATGGCTGCTGGCCACCCTGGTCACCATCGCCGTGTGGAAGCTGCCCGCCTGGCCCACCATCGCGGGAGCGGTGGTGGCGGGCCTCATCAGCCTGGTGGGGGTGGTCACCGGCATGCACTGGACCGGCGCGGCCATCGCCCTGGTGCTGTTCGCGCTGTGGTGCGGGTGGCAGGGGCGCCGACCCGGGCTGCGCCTTGCCGTCTAGCGGGGCGCGGTAGGCTGCGGCCATGACGACCTTCCGAATCCGCCCCCTCGCCCTGGCCACCGCCACGGGCGCCGTGATGTCACTGGCCTGCGTGGCAGCCGCGCAGGGCTCCGCGCAGGCGGCGCCGTTCACCACGCTCACGCCCGGCACCATCACGGCCTGCACATACGACGGCTTCGCGCCCTTCTCGGAGCTCAATGCCAAGGGGGAGTGGACGGGATGGGACCCCGCCTTCTTGCGCCCCTTCGCCGCCCAGAACGGGCTCACCCTCACCCCGGTGAAGTACCTGCAGTTCAATGGCATCTGGCAGTCGCCGGGCAGGAACCGCTGCGACCTGGCCGCGGCCGGCATCACCAACCTGGCCGCGCGGCGCGCGCAGAGCCCCGGCGTCACCTGGTCGGCCACCTACTACTACGTGCTGCGGTCCTTCATCGTGCGCAAGGGGTCAACGCTCACGGGCCCCATGGACCTGGCCGGCAAGACCGTCATCGTCACCAAGGGCAGCACCGCCGATCTCGACCTGGTGCAGCAGATCCGCCAGCACCATGTGCCAGATGTGACGGTGCGCTATACCGACAACGACGAGAACGGCGCCAAGGCCGTGGCGCAGGGCAGGGCGTTCGCCTACGGCAGCGGCCTGGGAAGCATCCAGGCCGTGGTGAGGAAGCACCCCGGCACCAAGGTGGCGTGGACCCACCACCGCCTGCTGCCCAACGGCAAGACCGGCAGCGAGCCCTTCTCCTATCCGGTGCGCACCGCCAGCACGGGGCTCGTGCAGGCGCTCAACGCCTACATCGCCGCCAACAAGAAGAACTACGGCAAGTAGCGGGTGGCGCCGGGCTAGCCCGCTGCGCCCGGCCGGTGAGTGAAGGGCAACTCGGCGAAGCGCGACCAGTCGACCTCGATCAGGTAGAGCGTGCCCTGGTCGGTGCGCCAGGGAAATGGCTCGCCCGTGTACTTCTCGGAGAGCCGGTCCATGGCATCGAGGGCCACGGCGCCATGGCGGGTCTCCACCACATGTCCGCGGATCTGCGCGGTGCGGTAGGGGTTGTCGTGATCGACGATCGAGATGGCCACGCGCCCGTCCTCCGCGAGGTTGCGGGCCTTCCGCGATTCGGGCGACCCCGTGAAGATGATCACGCGGTCGCCCTCCACCCCGCCCCACATGGCCACCGAGTGCGGTGCGCCGTCGGGCATGAGCGTGGCCACGTGCACGTAGTTGGGCCCCTCGAGCAGGGCGCGCACGCGGTCATCCACCGGATGCCCCCGCGAGGTTCGTGCGCGCCGAGTTGGCCACGAGGGCACTGAGCGCCGCGTACCAGAGGTCGTTGAGGGCGATGGTCCCGGCGGCGGGGCCGGTGGGCGTGCCGGCGTAGGCCGCGAACAGCGGGTCGGCCCACTGCCGCTGCCAGAGGGGGTAGCTGAGGTCCACGCCCTGCGGCTGCAGGTCCGATGCCCACCAGTAGACGGTCTCCGACGACTGCTGCACCGAGCTCGCGAGCAGGGTGGGGGCCGTGACCGGGTCGGGGTCCTCGCCGAGTCCGAAGCCCCGCATGCCGAAGCTCGCACCGCTCACCACCGAGGCACCCAGCACGTAGTAGGTGGTGGCGTTGGCCGCCTGGATGATCTCGTCCTGCAGTGTGTTCTGCTCGCTGGGCGTCGCGGCCGCGGTCTGCGACATGGTCGTGAGCACGGGCACGATGTCGTTGGGGCCACCCTTGGCATCGAGCGAACCGTAGGCGACGGTCACGTAGTAGTCGCGGTTGGCGTCGCCCGCGCGCACGAGGAAGTTGGTGTAGCCCGACAGGAATGCGGCGGTGGCATCGTCGGGGGCCGAGCCCTCGCCCGGCGCCGCACGCACCATGGCCACGGCGTCGGGGCCGAAGCGCTGCAGCGATGCCTCGACGTCGCCGAGCACCGCGGCGGCGCTCTCCAGGTCGGCGGCCTTCCACGTGCTGCCGGCACCGAGCGACGACACGAACGACGTCAGCACCGCCCGGGAGTACACGTACCACCCCAGCGCCATGGGCATGGC
>JAFMJQ010000149.1 GCA_017853415.1 Thermoleophilia bacterium
GCCTACCGGGTGATGTGGACGGTGCGCTCCGAGGACGGCCACTCCGAGTCGGGCACCTTCGGGTTCCGCGCGCGCGGCGCCTAGCGCCGCCCCGCGGCCCATGCAGCCGCCTGCGCGAGCACCACTGCCAGCGCGAACACCCAGCCCCACACGGGGATGACCAGTGCGAGGGGCAGGCCCACCAGGGCCACCCCCGACGCCACGGCGTGCGCGCGGCGCAGCGGCACGCAGTCGGCCGCCAGGAACGCCGCCGAGAGCGGAACGCCGATGAGGGCCACCATCATGAGCACGGGGAACGCGCCGGGGAGCCCGAGCCACAGCCGCGCCACCACGTCGACCACGCCCAGCACCCCGAGGATGACGCGCCGATAGGTCACCGCGCGGCGGGCGTGCGGAAGCGGTCGAGCACCGCCCCGGCCGCGTCGATGAAGGCGTACTCGATGGCACCCGCGGCGTAGTCGGCGCGAAGCGACCCGAACTCGGCGATCGACACCACGGCGTCGGCGCTCTCGGGCGTGAACTCCTCGCCGTCCGATCGCGGCGCCCCGCCCGTGCCCACGGTGAGGCACAGCACGCCGTCCACGGTGCGCCGCTCGTACCGGTGGTTGTGGCCGCTCAGCACCGCCGCCGCGCCGGCCGCGCGCACCACCGGCAGCACCGGGTTGCCGGGGTCGGGCGGCCGGTGGATGATCACCCAGCGTGCCTCGGCGTCGGCCGTGGCCGCGAGGGCGCGCCGCAGGAACGGCAGGTCGGATGCGTCGCCGTCCACGCCCAGCGTGATGAAGGCCAGGCGCCCGTAGCGCTGCACCGACCGATCGCCGCCACCGGGCCAGCCGAAGAGGTCGGCCAGCGGCGCGCCGCCCTTCCAGAGCGTGTCGTGGTCGCCCACCACGCCCAGCAGCGGCCCCTGGGCCAGAAGCGGGCGCATGGGCCGGAAGATCGTCTGGTCGAACAGCACCGGGGCCGCGGCGAGGTACACGTTGTCCCCCGTGGACACCGTGAAAGCCGGGCCCTGCGCGGCCGATACCCGCGCCACGGCGTACTGGTCCTCGCCACCCACGCCGTAGTCCCCGAGGATGATGAACCGCACGGGGGCGCCGGCGCGCACGGGCGGCGTGGTGACCGACCCGAACGCGCGGGCCGTGCCGGCGGTTCCCGCCACCCAGCCGTACCGCGTGCCGGGCGCGAGGCCGCGCAGGCGGCCGTCGCGCGAGGTGATGGTGCGCCCGGTGGGCGTGGTGGCGCGGATCTCCACCGGCTGCTCGGGGGCGACCTCCCAGGCGATGCGCGCCGACGTGCTGGACACCGCGGCCACCCACGGCCCGCGCGTGAACGGATCGGGCTCGGTGGGCAGCACGAAGCGCAGCCAGTAGAGCACCACGGCCATGACGAGGATCAGCATCACCCCGGCCAGCGCCGCGAGCGCGATGATCCAGCGCCGCAGCACGCGCTCGCGTCCGGTGAGGTCGGTGCCCATCAGGGCGCCAGTCTTGCACTCCCGTGCGAGCGACCGCGCGGCTATGCTCATTCCGAACCCCAGGTCAGGAGACCCACATGCCCCGCGTCCGCCCCCGCAACGTCGTCCTCGCCGCCACGGCCGCTGCAGCCCTGGCCGTGGTCCCGGCGGGCGCCATGGCTGCCACGGCGAAGAAGCCCGCGCTCACCGGCGCCACCTCCGGCGTGTCCCTCTTCATCGAGCCCGATTCCATGCAGGCGCCGGTCGTCAGCTTCATCAACTCGGCGAAGAAGACCCTCGACTTCGGCATCTACCAGCTGAACGACCCGGTGATCCTCGCCGCCCTTGTGCAGGCGAGGCAGCGCGGCGTGAAGGTGCGCGTGATGGCCACGTGGCAGACCTTCCCGGCCAACAGCAGCACCGATCCGACCAACAAGTGCCTGTACAACGAGAACACGCCGATCCTGCAGCAGCTCGCCGCGCAGGGGATCAAGACCGGGTGGAGCCCCTACACCTTCACCTACTACCACGAGAAGGCCATGGTGGCCGACGGCCACACCAAGAAGGGCCGCGCCCTCATCATGGACTTCAACAGCCAGCCGAGCTACTACGGCGTGCCCGACCCGAAGTACCCCCTCGAGGGTGGCGCGCGCGGGTTCGGCGTGATCACCACCAACGCGCAGGACGTGGCCGAGATCCAGGCCGCCTACGACGCCGACTTCCCGCCCGCCCGGCAGGTGAAGTCGCTGTCGTCGCCGAGGCTCATCTGGTCGCCCAATGGCCCGGGCTTCGTGCCGCGCCCCGGCGGCCTGGGCAAGATCATGCAGCAGATCGACGGTGCCAAGAAGACGCTTGACGTCTACGCGCTGCTCCTCGACTACGCGCCCATCCAGCTCAAGCTCATGCAGGCGGCGCAGCGCGGCGTGACCGTGCGCGTGCTGTTCAACACCACCGGCCCTGCCGCCTTCACGTTGGGCGCGCTGCAGCAGATGTCCAGCGCGGGAATCCAGTTCGCGCACGACCCCAAGAGCACGTCGGGCAAGTCACTGTTCGTGCACACGAAGACCATCATCAGCGATGCCGGCCGCAAGGGCGCGCTCGCCTACGTGGGCTCGATGAACGTGGGCGATCAGGTGTCGGTGAACGCCGAGCGTGAGCTGGGGATCCTCCTCGCCAACACGGGAATCGTGAACACGATCTCCACCACCTACGCCAGCGACTGGTCCACGGCCACGCCGCTGCAGGTCGTGAATGGCCAGGTGGTCAACCCGTTCCCGACTCCCAAGGCGCGCACCACCACCTGCTGACCGGAGGGCCGGCCGGCC
>JAFMJQ010000150.1 GCA_017853415.1 Thermoleophilia bacterium
AGCGCGAACTTCACTTATGCGAGCGCCAATTACGCCAACTTCCACTACGCCGACATCTCCAGCGCGAACTTCACCTATGCCGGCCTGGAAAACGCCTCGTTCAACGCCGTGACCGCGTACAGCACCAACTTCACCGAGGCCGCCCTCACGGGCGCAACGATCAGCGGTGGCTTCTGGAATAACGTCACCTGCCCCAACCTGTCCGTCTACAGGAGCGCGTGCCCCACATGATCCGCACACGAATGTCCGCACCGGCCATTGCCCTCGCCGCCGTGGCGCTGGGCGCTTTCGCGCTGCCCGCAGCCGGCAACGGGTCCGGGCTCGGAGCGCCCGGCATCACCAATCCGTACGAGTCCGGCTTCATCCAGCCGTACGCCGGCACGCCGCGATACCAGCACCTCGCCCCGACCCAGGCGTCGAGCACGGCGCAGGTGAACGCCCCGCTCGGCACGGCACGTGCTGAGCGCATCGCCGCCGCGATCGGCCTCCACAAGTCCGACGCCTTCAGCCCGAGGCAGTTCCGCCTGTTCGTCTCGGGGAAGGGCAAGGGCGGCCAGCCCGCATCCGCGAAGCTGGTGGACCAGAGCGTCCGCATCCTCACCAACACCCGCAACCGGCCGCTGTGGTCGAACGTCAACGGGGTGCTCACCCCCACGGTGCTCGCCAGCTACGGCTTGATGGTGAACGAGCAGGGCCTGCTGCAGAGCCCGGCGAACTCGAACGCACCCACCCGGCAGGTGAACACCGTGATCGAGCCCGGGGGCTACCTCGGCACCTGGTGCCGGGCAAACGGGGCCAGGGATTCCCTGCGCGCGCTCTACCGCTCGGCCTACACCAGCGAGGCGGTGTTCGGGAATGCGGCGCAGCAGGGCGCTGGGGCGGCGCAGCTCGTGCCGAACCAGAAGGGGACTGTCACCGCGACCGTCGGCATGTCGATGGCGCCGTCCATCTGGATCGTCAACTTCGCGCTCATCTATGTGCTGAGCCCCACGCTGGCCGCCAAGATGCCGGCCAGGTGGACCCCCATCCCGCCAGCGGTGGCCACCGCCATCGCGGCGAGCTCGACCGGCCAGGTGCCCTACAGCGACTACGCCGCGCTGCTGAAGAGCACGTGAGGGAGGGGTGTCGGGGAAACCCCGACACCCCGCGGTCGGTGCGTGCGCAGCACCACCTGCCCGCAGAGTAACGTGACCGCCGGCACCCCCTGCACGCCCACCAGCCCGCAGCGCCGTAGGAGCAGCACCCGGAGGTCCATCATGCGCCTGTCGATCGCCGCGGCATCCGCGGTCTGTGCATTCGCGCTGGCCCCCGCCCTGGTGGTCGGCGCTCCGGCCACCGAACGCGCGGTGGTGGTGATCGAGGGCGGTGGGGCGCCCAACGCCTACTCCACCCCGTGGGATGCCTGCGACAGGGGGCGGTCCCCGTACGTGCAGGCCATGGTGGATGCCGGGCTGCCCGTGTTCACGGCGCCGGGCTTCACGAGTACGAAGGGCAGCGCGTCGGGCCAAACGGGCTGCCCCCCGCAGCCGCCGATCGAGGTGCAGTGGAACACCGGCGGGTACCCCACCCAGACGGGGCAGGCCGTGCTGGGGTTGCTGGGGTACCTCAACGCCACCTACGGCTATCGCACGTTCGACCTCGTGGGCTACAGCTACGGCGGGCTGGTGGCCCGTGCCACCGTGGCGGCCCTCAAGCGTGCGCCGGCGCCGGGCGCCATGGCGCCGGCGTTCTCGTATGCCCAGTCGGCGCGGGCGGCGGGCGTCACCGTGCCGTCGATGGTCACCCTCAACACGCCGCATCTGGGTGGCCCCGCGTACGACCTTGCGACGAACCCGTCAGGGCTCATCGCGCCGGTGCTGCGCACCTGGGGTCGCGAGATCGTCGGTTCGGGCCTGCGCCTGAGCGCCTATCAGCGCCGTGGAGGTGCCGGCGCGTTCGATGTGCTGGTGACCGGTGCGCATGCGCGGCGCAATTCGGCCAGCTGGGATTCCCGGCAGGTCGGGATGCTCGATGGCGTGGCGCTCACGCTGGTCGCCGGTGACTTCTGCGGGCGCACGTGCGTCATGGGTTCCGACGCCTCGCGTCGCGCCACCAACCCGCGCCTGCGCACCGACGGCACGGTTCCCGTGTACAGCCAGCTCATGCTGCCCTGCCCCTCGCGGTGCCCGTCGCCCCCGGGCTCGGTGTACATCCCCCGGGGCATGGTCCCGGCGGGGACCGTGCGCAAGACGTTCGCCACCATCCATTCATGGTCCGATACCAAGGCCCTCAGGCTGCCCACCAACCTGTCGGTGAGCAGCAACCCCAGCGCCGTGGACTTCCTCGTCCGCACGGTGGTGGGCACGTGGAAGGCGGCGGGGGTGCCGGTCGCCCCGTAGCCCGGGCGCACGTCGCGGCATGCGCTAGCCTTACAGCGTATGGAAAACACCCGCATGACACCCGAACTGCTTCCGGGGCTGGGGGACGCCCTCGCCTACCCGTTGTTCCAGTCGATCTTCGACCGCAAGAGCCGCCGCGTGGGCCTGGGCATGACGGTCGAATCGCAGGTGATCGAGTACACGTCGCCGCACGAGCCCGTGCCGCTCTCCGAGCTGGAGGAGGCCCTGCTGGTGATGGCCGGCACCGGGCTCAACGGGCTGGCGCTCGCCGACATGGATCCCCGTCGCGGCATGAGCACCGTGGTGCAGTGGACCAACCGCACGTGGCCCTCGGCGTGCTCCAACCACGGCACCGAGCTCTTCTGGAGCAACGACGACGGCCTGTGGTGGCT
>JAFMJQ010000057.1 GCA_017853415.1 Thermoleophilia bacterium
CCGGACGCCGAGACCGCTCATGTCGCGCCGGCCGTGCCGCACCCCGAGAGCGCTCCTGTCGCGCCGCCCGCGCCGGACGCTGCCAACGCCGCCGGTGCGGCCGCCGTGCCCGACGCGGCCCCGGTGATCGCCACGGCGCCGCGCAAGAGGCGGTGGCCCGCCGTGGTGGCCGGCGTGCTGGTGCTGGGCGCGGGCGCCGCTGCCGCCGTGGTGGTGAGCACGGGCGGCGGCGACACGGCGGTGCCCGGGGCATCGTCGGGCGGCTCCGGTGTCGGGGGAGCCGGCGGAGGGGCGATCATGACCGGGCTCCAGCCGCTGCAGCTGGCATCGGTCACCGATGCCGACCCGGGCGGCGAGGGGCGCGAGATGCCGGGCGAGGTGCCGCTGGCCTACGACGGCAATGAGGCCACCCACTGGCGCACGGAGCGCTATGCGACGCCCGACTTCGGGGGCCTGAAGGACGGCGTGGGCCTCGCCCTCAACCTGGCCTCGCCCGCCGTGGCGCGCAGCCTGCTGGTCACCACCAGGGGCTCGGGCGGGGCGTTCGAGGTGCTGGCGGGCGAGCCCGGACCCGAGGCCCGCGTGGTGGGAAGGGGCACCTTCCGGGACGGCGCGCAGCAGGTGGCCCTGGACGAGGGTCCGGCGTCCGGCACCTACACCTTCTGGATCACCGAGCTGCCGCCCAACGCCGAGGGCAGCGGGTACCGCGCGTACGTGTCGGAGATCGGACTCGCGGGCACGCCCTAGGGTCCGCGCCTGGAGGGCTGCCCGGCCCGCACGGCGAACATAACTGCGTGTCGCTGCCGCCCGCATGGGAGGACTCCCTCCGTGAGCTCGACGAGCGCCTGTCGCATCAGGGCGGCCGCGCGCGGGCGCTGGCCCCGCAGTCGCGCGCGGGCTACGTGCGCGACTGCCGCCGGGTGGCCGCCTGGCTCTCGCAGCGGGGCGTGGCCGCACCCGCGGACATCACGCCATCGATGCTCGAGGCTGCCCTCCGCGATATCGGCTGGGCGCCGTCCACGCAGCGGCGCGCGCTGACGTCGCTGCGGGAGTGGCTCTACCCGTACTTCCCGCGCGGCCGCTGCCCGGCGTCGCTCGTGGACGCACCGCGGGTGGAGCGTGCCCCGGTGCCGCGCCTGTCGCAGGATGACGCCGCGGCGCTTGCCGAGCATGCGGCGCGTGCCATCGACGAGACCCCGCCGCGCTCCACCGCCCGCGCGCTGGCGATCCGTGACCGGGCGCTCATCGAGGTGCTCTACGGCAGCGGCCTGCGCCGCCAGGAGGCCTGCGACCTCGTGCTGTCGTCGCTCGACTTCGAGCACGAGACGCTCTCGGTGGTGGGCAAGGGCGGGTATTCGCGCACGGTGCCCATGACCGAGCCGTGCGTCGATGCCCTGCGCCAGTGGATCGAGCAGGGCCGCCCGCGCCTCGCCGCGATGGCCGGGCTCACCGCCGCCTCGCGCGCCTGCGTGTTCCTGTCGCGCACCGGCGCCCCCATGGACGGCAGCGCGGTGTACCGGGTGGTGCACGGCATGCTCGACGCCCTCGGGCGCACCGGCGGTCCGCACCTGCTGCGCCACGCGGCCGCCACCCACATGCTCGAGGGCCCGGGCGGCACGGGCGGTGCCCACCTGCGCGTGGTGCAGGAGTTCCTGGGCCACGCGAGCCTCGCCACCACCGAGCGCTACACGGGGGTCACCACGAAGGCCATGCAGAAGACGCTCCGCGACGCCCACCCGCGCGGATGACCGACGCCACCGCGCCCATGGTGGACCCCCCGGGGTACCGCGCCCTGGCGGCGGCGTTCGTCGCCACCCGCGGCAGTGCCAACACCCGGTCGGCCTACGCCCGCGACCTCACGCTGCTGGGTGAGGCCCTCGGCGTGGGGCCGGCCGACGCCGAGCCCCCGCCCTTCGGCGTGGAGTCTGATCCGGCCGCGCGCCGCGCCGCCGAGCAGATGGTGGAGATCCCGCCAGGCTGGTGGCAGGACTGGCGCGACCGGCTGGATGGCCGTCCCTCCAGCCGTGCCCGCCGCGTGGCGGCCGTGCGGGCCTTCTGCCGCTGGTGGTCGCGGGGCCTCGACCTGCCCAACCCGGTGGAGGACCTGCGCCCGCCGGCGATGGCCTCGCGCAACCAGGATCGCCTCTCGCGCGAGGTGGCCGCCCTCTCGCCGTCGCAGATGCGGCGCATGTGCGATGCCGCGGCCGCCATGCCGGGGCCGCAGGGGCTTCGCGCCAGCGCGCTCATCGAGGTGCTCTACGGCTGCGGCCTGCGCGCCACCGAGGCCGCGGGCCTCGACATGTCGGCGCTGCACCTGGACGACCCCGACGACCCCTACGTGGTGGTGCTCGGCAAGGGCGGCAAGCATCGCGCCGTGGCCGTGCCGCAGGTGGCCCGCGAGGCCCTTGGCCGGTATCTCGCCAACGGGCGGCCCGATCTTCGCGCCCTCGACGTGAAGCCGCGTCCGGACCAGGCCCGGCACCGCGACGCCGACGCGGTGTTCCTGGGAAACCGCGGCAGGCGCATCGGACGGTCGGATGTCTGGCGCGAGGTGCAGAGGGTGGCCGACCACGCCGGTCTGGTATCGGAGGGCGTGCGGGTGTTCCCCCACGCGCTCAGGCACTCATGCGGCACCCACCTGGTTCAGGCGGGCGTGGACATCCGCTACGTGCAGGCGCACCTGGGCCACGCCAGCCCGGTGACCACCGAGGTGTACACGCACATCACGGCCAGCCACCTCAAGGACGACTTCGACCGGGCGCATCCGCGGGCGCGACGATGACCTGTGCCCGCACCGCGCCATCGTGCAGCACCAGGCGGCCGACCGACGCGCGCATGGCATCGGCACCCAGCTGGCGGCGATAGCGCCTCACCACCCGGTCGGCGACACCGGCTGCGCCGCCGCGTGGTTCGCGGCCACCCTCCAGGCTTCCCCACGGGCACACCGCACCCGGAGAGAACACCAGCACGTCGTGCACGTGGGTGATCACCGCCTCGTGCCAGTGGCCGAACACCACTGCATGCACGTCGTGGTGGCGGAACGCCCGTGCCATCGCCCGCGCCCGTCCGGCATCGAATGCCAGGCGGCGTCCGGCAGCGGCATGCGCGGCCACCACCAGGGCGTCGGTGCTGCGCCGCTTGCCGTGGATGAGGCCGACGCGCACGCCGCCCGCCCGCACCACCGCGCGCGCGGGCAGCCCCGGGGCCGAGGGCAGGTCGTGATCGCCGCACACGGCGACCACCGGGGCGATCTTCTCGAGGGCGGGGATCACCGACCCATCGGAGAGGTCGCCGGCGTGGAGGATGAGGTCGCTGCCCGCCAGGGCGTCGAGCGCCCAGTCGGGGATGCGGTCGAGGAACTCGCCGACGTGGGTGTCGGCGATGACCCCGATGATCATCCCCGGTACGCCCGCCGCGCGTCGTGGCGCTCGAGCGCCAGGTCGATGAGGCGCTGCACGAGCTCGGGGTACTCGAAGCCGTCGCCGGCCATCAGGCGGCCCCACACGCTCGTCGACGTGAATCCCGGGATCGTGTTGATCTCCGACACGTAGAGGTCCTCGCCCTCGAGGAAGAAGTCCACCCGTGCGAGGCCGCTGCACCCGATGGCGCTCCACGCGCGCACCGCCAGATGGCGTGCGTGGTCCTGCACGTGGGCGGGAACGTCGGCGGGCACCTCGAGCCGCATGCCGCCCTCGCGGTACTTGGCGTCGTGGTCGTACCAGTCGCTGTCGTGCAGGATCTCCCCGAGCGGCGAGGCATGCGGGTCGTCATTGCCGAGCAGCCCCACCTCCACCTCGCGGCCCATCGCGCGCCGCTCCACCAGCGCCTTGTCGTCGTGCGCGAAGGCCAGCTGCAGCGCCGGGCCGAGGGCATCGTCGTCGGGCACGGGGCTGATGCCGAAGCTCGATCCCAGGCGCGCGGGCTTGGCGAAGGCCGGGTAGCCGATCTCGCGGGCCACGCGCTCGCGCACGCCCGCGGCGTCGTCGAGCCACTCCCGGTGCATCACGATGAGCGTCTCCACGCGCGGGATGCCCGCGGCGGTGGCGACCACGTGGAACATCGCCTTGTCCATGCCCACCGCGCTCGCCGCCACGTCGGCGCCCACGTAGGGAACGCCCACGGTCTCGCACAGGCCCTGCACCGTGCCGTCCTCGCCCCACGGGCCGTGCAGCACGGGGAACACCAGGTCGATCTCGGTGGGCGCGCCGCCACCGGCCAGCGGCATGAGCCACGCCTGATCCCCCGCCGCGGGCACCAGCGCCACCGGCACGTCGTCGTGTGACCACGCGCCATCGCGCGAGATCGTCACCTCGACCACCTCGTAACGGCGCCGGTCGATGGACCCCGCCACCGAGGCGGCCGAGGCGAGCGAGACGTCATGCTCGCTGCTGCGGCCGCCCCCGAGGACGGCGATCCTCATCAACCGGGAGCGGGCGGCTGCGACCCGCCGCCGGAGGATCCCCCTCCGGGCGATCCGCCACCCCGTGACGGTGCGGGCGGCTGGGATCCGCCGCCACCGGACGATCCGCCGCCGGACGACCCGCCACCGGACGACCCGCCGCCCGACGAGCCGCCACCGGATGATCCGCCACCGGACGAACCGCTGGAGATGTAGATCGTGACCGTTCCGCCGCTCGGCACCTGCGTTCCCCCGCCCGGGTCCTGGTCGACCACGATGCCCGCGGGCTGGGTGCTCTCCACCTCGGAGGTGCTCACGTTGAAGCCCAGGCTCTCGAGCTTCGAGCGCGCGGTGCTGGAGTCGCTGCCCGTGACGTCGGGCACCGACGCACCGCCGGAGGCGGCGACGATGAGGTCCACCGATGTGCCCTTGGCCACCGATGCGCCGCCCGAGGGGTCCTGGCCGGTGACGGTGCCCGGGGTGAGGCCCGACGTGCCGTCGTCCTCGGTGACGCTGCCCACCTCCAGGCCCGCGCCGGCGATCTCGCTGCGGGCGCTGTCGATGCTGCTGCCCGTGACGTCGGGCACGGTCACCTTGGTGACGCCCTTGCTCACGTAGAGGGTGATGGTGTCGCCCGAGCCCGCCTGCGAACCGGCCTTCGGGGCCTGGCGCACCACGGTGCCGATCTCCTTGTCGCTGTCCACCTGTTCGGTGGTCACGTCGAAGCCGGCCTTCTCGAGGGTGGCCTGGGCGTCCTCCACCGCCTTGCCCACCACGTTCGGCACGGTCACCTGGGCGGGCCCGGATGAGACGAGGATCGTCACGGTGGACTGCTTGGCCACCTCGGTGCCCGACTCGGGCTGGGTGCCGATGACCACTCCGAGCTGCACGGTGTCGCTGGCCTGCGTGCGCTGCGTGGGCGTGAGGCCGGCGTCGGTGATCGCGCGCGAGGCGGCCGGGGCGTCGAAGCCCGCCACATCGGGCACGGCCACCATGTCGCTGCCGCCCCGGGTGAGCGCCAGTGCGAGCGCCACGGCGAGTGCCGCCACCACGACGGCCACGATTCCCCAGACGGCCGGGCGGTTGCCCCCGCCCTTCTTCCCGCCCTTGCCGCGGCCGCCTCCGCGGCCGTTGCCTCCGCGTCCGCCTCGAGCGGGTTCTGCCATGACTGCGGTCTCCGTGGTCGCCGCCGCCGCCGCGCCTGCGGCGGCCGTCGGTGCGGTGAGGATGAGGGTGGACTGCTGGTTGCCCGGCATGCCGGCGCGCACGTCCAGCAGGGCCGCCGTGAACTCCTCGGCCGACTGGTAGCGGTCCTCCGGGCGCTTCGAGAGGGCCTTCAGCACCACGGCATCGAGGTCGGGCGGGATGTCCTGCACGAACACCCGCGGCGGCACGGGCGGCTCGTTGATCTGCTTCATCGCCACGGTCACGGGGCGATCGCCGTCGAAGGGCACGCGCCCGGTGAGCATCTCGTAGAGCACGATGCCCACGGCGTAGGTGTCGCTGGCGGCGGTGGTCTCCTCGCCCTGGGCCTGCTCGGGCGAGAGGTACTGGGCCGTGCCGATCACCGAGCCGGCCTCGGTCATCTGCTGGTCGGCGTCGGCGCGCGCGATGCCGAAGTCGGCCACGCGCAGGCGGCCGTCCTCGCCCACCATCACGTTCTGCGGCTTGATGTCGCGGTGGATGATGCCGGCGGCATGCGCGGCCGTGAGCGCCGAGAGGATCTGCAGCGCGTTGTCCACCGCCACCGCGGGCTCGAGGGGGCCCTGGTCGCGGATGACCTTCTTGAGGTCGGGCCCCGACAGGTACTCCATCACGATGTAGTACGTGCCCTCGGCCTCGCCGCGGTCGTACACCGCCACGATGTTCGGGTGGTTCAGGCCCGCGGCGGCCGACGCCTCGCGGCGGAAGCGCTCCACGAACGCCTGGTCGGCCGCGAAGCGCTCGGCCAGCACCTTGACCGCCACCTCGCGGTCGAGCACGGTGTCATAGGCCAGGTACACGGCCGCCATGCCGCCGCTGCCGATCTGGTGGCCGAGCTCGTAGCGATCGCCCAGCTCGCTGCCGGGACCGATGGTCATGAGATGGGCTCCCCGGGCACCGGGTCGGATGACAGGGCGGTGCGCATCACCTCGCCGGCCACGGGTGCGGCCTCGGTACCGCCGGTGCCCGAGGTGTCCTCGATCACCACCGCCACGGCCACCTCAGGGTCCTCCGCCGGCGCGTACCCGATGAACCACGCCTGGTTGCGCTCGGGGTCACCGGTCTCGGCGGTACCGGTCTTGCCGGCCACCGAGAGCCCCGAGAGCCCCGCCTGAGTACCCGTTCCCTCCGACACCACGCTCTGCATCATGCGGCCCACCTCGGATGCGATGTACGCGCTCGCGACCGAATCGACCTCCTCGGGGCGCTGCTGCTTCACCACCACGCCGTCGGGCGTGATGACCCGCCGCACCAGGTACGGGCGCATCATGCGCCCGCCGTTGGCGATCGCGCCTGCGACCATGGCCATCTGGAGTGGCGTCACCTGCAGGTTCTCCTGTCCGATCGCGATTCGGGATGCATCCTCGTCGCGCTGGTCATTGGGGAGCAACTTCCCGTCACGGTACCTGCCCGACGTCGCGACTTCCCCTGATGGCAGGTCGATCTCGGTTGGCCGGGCGAATCCGAAGCGGTTCATCTCGCCGCCGAGCTTGCGTCCGCCGAGGGTGTCGCCGATCTGCGCGAAGGTCGTGTTGATCGAGAAGGTCAGTGCGTCCGTGAGGTTGTGGAGGCCGAATTTCGACTTGCCGGAGTTGTAGATGGGCTTGCCGTCCACCACGTACACGCCCTTGTCGTCGAACGTGGACGAGGCCGACCACTTGCCGCTGACGAGCGCCGCGGTGGCGGTGACCACCTTGAAGGTTGATCCGGGTGGGTAGAGGCCGGCGGTGGCCCGGTTGAGCAGCGGAGCGCCGTCCTCCTTGCGAATGGAGGCGAAGTCGCTTGTCACCTGGTTGAGGTCGAACGTGGGGGATGATGCCACCGCAAGCACCTTGCCGGTCTTCGGCTGTATCGCGACCACCGCGCCCTTTCGGCCCGACAGCAGCGCCTCGGCCGTCTTCTGGATGCGGGTGTCGAGGGTGAGGCGGATGTCCGCGCCGTCCTTGGTCTCCTCCCGCAGGCGGTCGAGGATCGCCCCGGTTCCGTAGCTGCCGGCGAGATAGCGGTTGTACTGCTGCTCGAGGCCCGTGGCGCCCTGCGCGGCCGTGGCGTAGCCCACCACCTGGCTGGCCAGCGTCCCCTGCGGGTAGTAGCGCCGGTAGTACTTCTTGCCCTTCTCCCGGTAGGCCACGCTCTCGGCCAGCACGATCTTGTCGGCCGAGATGATGCGCCCGCGGTCGACGAGCCGCTGCTTCTCCATCGTGTAGGGGTTGTCCGCGCGCTCGTCGAGCCCGCCCGCGGCCACCACCTGCCAGTAGCCCAGCATCACCACGAGCACGGCGAATGCCGCGGCCAGCGCGAGGTAGAGCGTGCGGATCGACTTGTTCACGTGGCCGGCACCCCCCGCACGGCCTCCACGAGGCCCTGCCGCGAGCGGTTGCTGATCACCAGCAGGAGTGCCGCGATTCCGAAGTTGACGACCACGCTCGATCCGCCGTACGACATGAAGGGGAGTGTCACTCCGGTGAGCGGCACCAGGCGCACCACCCCTCCGATGATGATGAAGGCCTGAAGCCCCACCACCGCGGTGAGCCCGCCCGCGAGCAGCTTCGAGAAGCCATCGCGGGCGGCCGTGGCGATGGCGAAGCCGCGTGCCATGAGCAGCACGTAGAGAAGCATGACCCCGATGGCGCCCACGTATCCGAGGTCATTGGAGACCGCGCTGAAGATGAAGTCGGTCTCGAGCGCGGGTATGCGCGGGGTTCCCCCCGGCGACACGAGCAGGGCGCGCCCGAACCCGGGGCCCACCACGCCGCCGTCGGCCAGCGCGTAGAGAGATTGCACCATCTGGTAGCCGCTGCCCTGGGCGTCGCTGAAGGGGTGCAGCCAGGAGTCCACGCGCGCGCCGATGCGCGGCACCGCCGCCCAGATGGCCAGCGCACCCACGGCGAACAGCCCGAGGCCCAGCCCCACGTAGAGCGGCCGTCCGGTGGCCAGGTAGAGCATGGCCAGGAACACGCCGAAGAACAGCAGCGCGGTGCCGAAGTCGTTCAGCACCACCACGGCCACCAGGGCCGCGCCCCAGAACACCAGGATGGGCGCGAGGTGGCGCACGGCGGGCAGGTTCATGCCGAGGCGCCGCTGGGTGGGGATGGCCAGCACCTCGCGCTTCTCGCGCAGGTAGCCCGCGAGGAAGATCACCATGAGCACCTTGGCGAGCTCGCCCAACTGCACGCGCTGGCCGCCGCCCACCTCGATCCACAGGCGCGAGCCATTCACCTCGGTGCCGAACACCATCGTGGCCACGAGCAGCGCCACGGCCGTGAGGCCGATCAGGTAGCGGTAGCGCTCGAGCACCCGCTGGTCGGGGAGGAACACGATGACCGCGCAGAAGACGATTCCGCCGAGGGTCACCCAGATGGCCTGGTCGCCGGCCAGCCCGGGGTCGATGCGGTAGAGCATGGCCAGGCCGATGCCCGTGAGCGCGGCCAGTATGGGCACCAGGTACGGGTCGGACAGCGGGGCGCGCAGGCGCAGCACGGCGTGCATGACGATGAACACCAGCGCCACGCCGAGCGCCGTCTGCCAGGGCCCGGCCTGCAGCGCGTCGGCGCGCGCCGATGCACCCGCGGCGAGCCCGAGCATGCCCAGGAGCAGGGCCGGGATGAGGAACCCCAGCTCGCGGGACCGCAGGCTCATGGCCTGCCCCCCGGTGCCGGCACCTTCCACTGCTGCGGCATGCCGTAGCGCCAGATGAGGCGCGTGGCCAGGGCCGTGGCCTCGCCCTCGCCCTGGATGCCCTGGTCGAGCGCCGAGGCGTCGTCGGCCTGCACCTCGCGGGCGGGGATGCCCAGGGGGCGTCCGTCGTCGAGCAGCGATATCCCGAGCGCGGAGTAGGGGAGGCCGGCATACAGGCGCACCTGGCCGGCGTCGTCGGCCTGCACCACGTGCGAGCGTGACGCGGCCCATGCCGTGAGCCCGGCGATGAGGCCCGCCACCACGAGCACCGCCGCGCCTGCCAGCAGCAGTCGCGACCGCGCGGTGGGCACGCGCTCGAGCACGCGGCCCGGCTCCGGCGCGCGCGCGGTGCGGGCGCCGGGCTCCACCATGGGGCGCGGCAGCACGGCCACGCGCGGGGTGGCGGGCACGAACTCCACCGGCCCCGGCACGGCGGCGGGGTCGCCCTCGCCCACCCGCGCCAGCACCACGGTGGCGTTGTCCTCGCCCCCCGACTCGTCGGCTGCGGCCAGCAGCACCAGCGCGGCGTCGTCGAGCGATGCGTCATCCGCGAAGGCACGCCGGATGGCGGCGTCGCCCACGGCCGCGGACACGCCGTCGGTGCACAGCAGCACCACGTCCCCGGGCTCCACCCCCACCTGGAAGGCATCGGTGCTCACCTTGTCCGACGCACCGAGGGCGCGGGTGATGACGTTGCGCTGGGGGTGGCGGTCGGCCTGTTCCTCGGTGAGCGCCCCGCCGCGCACGAGCTCGGCCACCACGGAGTGGTCGTCGGTGAGTCGGCGCAGCTCGCCGTCGCGCACCAGGTAAGCGCGCGAATCGCCCACGTGCACCACGTACAGGCGGCCGTCGTCGCCAAGCAGGCAGGCGGTCACGGTGGTGCCCATGCCGGCCCGTCCGGCGTCGCCCGATGCCGACCTGCGGATGTCCGAGTTGGCCCGCTCCACGGCCCGGCGCAGGTCTCCCGGGCGCGGGGTCTCGGGCAGCGCGTCGAGCGCGGCCACGGCCATTCCGGCCGCCACCTCGCCGGCCTGGGCGCCGCCCATGCCGTCGGCCACGGCGATCACCGGAGGTCGCACGAGATGGCGGTCCTCGTTGTGGCCGCGCACGCGGCCCACGTCGGTGCCCCGTGCGATCTCGACCCATGCGAGGCGCGCGGTCATCCCGTGGCCGCCGCCTCCCGGGTGACGGCGTCGATGCGTGCGAGCACCACCGTCACGTTGTCCGGTCCGCCGGCGGAGTTCGCGCGCTCCACCAGGCGCTCGGCGGCCTGCTCGAGCGTGATGGCCGATTCCACCACCTCGAGCATCTCATCGTCGGTCACCGGCCCCGAGAGCCCGTCGGTGCACAGCAGCACCACGTCCCCGGGCTCGAGGTCCACGCGCAGGGCATCGATGTCGATGTCGGCATCCACGCCCAGGGCGCGCGTGATCACGTGGCGCGCCGGGTGGCTCTCGGCGGCGTCGGCCGACAGCGCGCCGCGCCGCACCATCTCGGCCACCACCGAGTGGTCCTGCGTCACCTGGACGATCCGGCCGCTGCGGATGAGATATGCGCGGGAGTCACCGACGTGCACGAGGTACAGGATGCCGCCTTCCAGCAGCGCGGCCGTCGCGGTGGTTCCCATGCCGGTGAGGTCGGGGTCGGCCGTGGCCGCGCGCGCGATGGCGCGATTGGCATCCTTCAGCGCGGCCAGCAGGGCCGTGGGGTCGGTGGTCGACCCCACCCCGCGAAGGGCGTCCACCGCCATGCCCGCGGCCGTGCCGCCTCCCAGGTGCCCGCCCATGCCGTCGGCCACCGCGATGAGGGGCGGGGCCAGCAGGTCGCGATCCTGGTTGTCGGCGCGCACCCGGCCCACGTCGGATGCCGACGCCAGCTCGATGAGCGCCAGGTCGGATCGGCCGCTCACTCCTCCCACCTCAGCACGGTCTCGCCCACGCGGATCTCGTCGCGCACGTGCAGCTGCTGCTCACCCGATATGCGCCGGCCATTCACGTAGGTGCCGTTGAGCGATCCGAGGTCTTCCACGAACCAGAAGTGGCCCTTGCGGAACACCCGCGCATGGCTGGTGGAGATGAACTGGTCGGTGATGGGGATGCGGCTGCCGCGCGAGCGGCCGATGGTGGCGCCCCCCGCGACGTCGTAGGTGGTGCCCACCGGCAGGCTGCTCGAGCGGCTCACCACGAGGTGCGGCTCGGCGGCCGCGGCGGCGCGCACCACCTCGGGCCGGGCGGCCTCCGACAGCGGTGGCTCGGCCTTGGCCTTGCGGCGCCCCCAGCGCGCCCCCGACTGCGGCTCGGCCGCAGCAACGCCCGCGGCCGCCACCCCCACCACCTCGGTGGGCGCAGCCGGGGCGACCGGGGTGGGAGCCGGAGCGGGCTCCGGCTGCTTCGGCGGCGTCATCTCGAGCTCCGACGACTTCAGCGCGCGCGTGGACGCGCGGACCACGAAGGCGATGAACAGGTAGAGGAGCAGGAGGAAGACGGCCTGCCCGATGATGAGCCCCGTCTCTGTCACGGCGCGCCCCGGGCTATCGTCGCTCGACCACCACTTCGGCGCCGCCGAGGCTCACCCGGTCGCCGTCGCGGAGGTTGTGGCGGAGGACCCTCCGCCCATTCACCTCGACCCCGTTGGTCGAGCCGAGGTCCACCAGCACGTACTCGAGCCCCTCGTGGCGCACCTCGGCGTGCACGCGGCTCACGTTCGGATCGGGCACCACGATGTCGCAGTCGCGGCTGCGGCCCATGGTGGTGACCTTCTGCGCGATGCGGAAGGGCTGGCCCGACACGTAGAGGGTCATCTGCTCGCGCACCAGCCCGGCGGCACGTGCCTGCTCGGGCGAGAGCACCTGCGTGCCGCTCACGGCCTCGAGCGCCTCGTTGGGCAGGGGGGCGGCCGGCTCGTCGGGCAGGTCGTCGATGGCGGGGGCCACATCCCCGGCATCCACCACCACGTCGGCGGCGGCAGCGGCGGCAGGTGCGGCCGCCGCGTCGGCGGGCTCCGACCCGGGGCGGCCCGGGTCGACCATGCGGCAGGCGATGCCGAACTCCCCGGGGCG
>JAFMJQ010000151.1 GCA_017853415.1 Thermoleophilia bacterium
CGACACCGGGTCGTGGACCCTCGGCAGGGTGGTGCTCGGCACCAAGTAGGCGCCGCGGCGCCGGCGCTGGGTGGCTCAGCCGGGCAGGGTCACCAGGAAGGCGGCGATCTCGCGGCTGAGCGATCCACCTCGCCAGGCCAGCGGGCTCTGGCTGGCGTCCTCCACCATGAACGTCGCGCCGGGGATGAGTTCGGCCCAGCGCTCTGCGATGAGGAGGGGATGCTCGGGGTCCAGCCGGTCGCGGCTGCCGATGACCAGCGTTGGGCAGGCGACATCCGCAAGCGCCTGCTCGCCGTCGAAGGCGGCGCCCATCGGGGTGGCGCGCAGCGCGTGGGCGACGGCCAGCGGGTTCTCGTGCCGCGCCATGCGCTGGCGCATGACCGTGCGGATGAGCTCGAGGCTCTTGTGGTCGACACCCGGATCGCCGTAGGCCTGCACGAACCCCTCGGGTCCGCCGGTCTCGAGGCCCTCGGCCAGCCGCGCCCAGCGATCCGGGTCGCGCGTGGGGGTTCCCAGGTGTGCCGGCGTTATGGCCACTAGCGCGCATACCCGGTGCGGGTGCGAAAGCGCCAGAGCCGCGCCCACTGCCGCTCCCATCGACATGCCGATGACCGCGGCCCTATCCACCCCGCGGTCGTCCAGCACCGCCACGGCATCGGCCACCAGCTGGTCGTAGTGGTAGTCGGTGGGGGACGCCGCGGGGGTGGACTGCCCGTGCCCCCGCGAGTCGTAGGCGATCACGCGAAAGCCATCGCGCTGCAGCGCGTTTGATCCGTGCAGCACGTACCGGCGGGTGGCCGAGAGCCCGTGCAGCAGCAGCACGGGTGGGCCATCGCCGTCGTCGTCCCCGTGAAGCGTCACCCCGCCCTCTCGCACCTCGAAGGCCGTCATGTGGCCTGCTGGAGCACGTCGAACAGGCTGGTCGAGTGGCGCTCCACGAACGCGGGGCCCACGCCCTTCACATCGAGCAGCGCAGACTCCGACATCGGCCTGCGAACGGCGATCACCTTCAGCGCGGCATCGGCGCACACCGTATAGGCGGGCTTGCCGTCGGCCCGGCCCTGCCGCCATTCGCGCAGGCGCGCGAACAGGGCCTCGTCGTCGGGGGCCATCTCGATGTCGTCGGCGGGGGCGGGTGACCGCCTGGCGGGGCTGCTGGACACCGCCACCAGCTCGTCGGGCATGGGGTCGCATACGTCGCAGCAGCGCCCCTGCGGCGCGCCGGCGGCGGGGTCGCCGAAGTGCGCCAGTATCGCCGTGCGGCGGCATGCCGGATCCTCGATGTACGCATTGATGGCCCTGTAGGCGCTCCAGGCCCTGTCGCGGGCGGTGCGCGAATCCACGCCGTCGCCGTGGTGCTGGTTGGCGAACCGGATGAGCCGGCCCAGGTCGGCCCGCATGGCCAGCAGCACCGCGCGCCCGGTCAGGCCGTCGCGCCCCGCCCGCCCGGCCTCCTGGTAGTAGCCCTCGAGCGATGTGGGGATCGACCAGTGCCATACGCCGCGCACGTCGGACCTGTCGATTCCCATGCCGAACGCGTTGGTGGCGGCGATGACGTCGGCCCTGCCCGACATGAAGGCATCCTGGCTGCGGATGCGCTCGTCGTCAGGCATGCCCGCGTGGTAGCCCACGGCCTGGAATCCGCGGGCCGCGAGGCCCTCGGCCACCTCCTCGGTGGCCTTGCGCGTTCCGCAGTACACGATGGCCGGCGTTCCTCCCGGTGCCGAGAGGCCGGCCTCGAGCATGGCCCACTTGCGGGCCACCGCGCCGCGGCCGTCCAGCCTCACGACGTCGAACGACAGGTTGGGGCGGTCGAACCCGGTGCGTACCGTCACCGGGTCGCGCAGGTCGAGGCGCCGGATGATCTCGTCGGACACCTCGGGCGTGGCGGTGGCGGTGAGGGCCATGACCGACCGCGGCGCCAGCACCTGCCGCAGGCGCGCCAACTGCAGGTACTCGGGGCGGAAGTCGTGGCCCCAGTCCGACACGCAGTGGGCCTCGTCGATGGCCAGAAGGTCCACGGGATTCGCCTGCACCGCCCGCGTGAAGGCCTCGTGCGCGAAGCGCTCGGGCGCGCACAGCACCAGACGCACCTCCCGCCGCTCGATGCGCGCGATGGCGTCGTGCATCTCGCGGCCCGACTGCAGGCTGGTCACCATGGCAACGGGCAGGCCCGCAGCCGCCAGGCGGTCGTGCTGGTCCTGGATGAGCGCGATGAGGGGGCTCACCACCACCGTCAGGCCGCCGGATGCGAAGGCGGGAGCCTGGAAGCACAGCGACTTGCCCGACCCGGTGGGCATGACCACCAGCGAGTCGGCCCCTGCCAGCGCCGCGAGTATGGGCCGGTCCTGACCAGGGCGGAGGGCGGTGACACCCATCTGCGCCAGCACATCGCGCAGGGGGCGCGGCTGCCCGCCGCGGGGCTGCACCGGGGCGTCCAGCGCATCGCGCCGGGCCCGCAGGGGCGCGGCGATTCGCCCCAGGGCGGCTCGCGGCTCGCCACCCAGGTCGCGCCAGTCGTCGCGCAGCAGCTGCAGCAACCGGTCGGCCGTGGCAGCAGCGTCGGGCTCAAGATGCCCGCCCGCCTCGCCCCGCGCGACCACGTGGGCCAGGTCGGCCACGGGGTCTACGGGAAGGTGCGGCATGGCGCTCACGGGCGGCCGAGGGTAGCGCCCTCGCCGGACCCCTAGGATTCCGCCCCGATGACCAGCCTCACCTTCCGCCCGGCCGACGCCGTCGCGGGCACGATCGCCGTG
>JAFMJQ010000152.1 GCA_017853415.1 Thermoleophilia bacterium
CCCTCCCCGAGAAATTCATCACCGGCTGCGCTCGGAGAAACCCATCTGGAAACGCTTTCGGACGCCGGGGCAGTGCCGGCCGGGTCCACTAAGAGGGAAATACGCGGGATCTGAGGGAGCCAACTGGGGCTCCCTCAGTCGTTGTGGGGCCTGCGTGGCCCAGGTCGTCGACCGGAGCGGGCGTGACCTCAGCCCGTGTCCGCGAGCGCCTGACGGGGTCATCCGGGCATGCATTAGGGTTGCCCGTATGAGAGTCGTGGTGGCCGGTGGCGGTCTCGTCGGGCTCACACTTGCCGCGCTGCTTCGGCGGCGCGGCGTGGAGCCACACGTGGTGGAACGGATGCCAGCCGGCGTCTACGTCAAGCGCGGATTCATGCTCGGCCATCAGGGCTACGACGCGATCGCGGACTTGGGGGTTCTCGATCAGATCACTGCGGCGGGCCGGCCGATCGGCGCGATGCCGGACGGCCGGTCGGCGGCCACGGCGATCGAAGTCGGGCGTGTGCTCGCTGCTGTGGGCGAGGACGTTCCGGTGCTGCACGAGCACACCGTCGTCGCGCTGGAGCGGGATCCGGCAGGTCGCGTGGTGGGTGCCGCGGTGGAGGGGCCCGAGGGCGCGCGCGTGATCGCGTGCGATCTGGTGGTGGCGTGTGACGGATTCCGGTCGCGCGTGCGCGAGATGGCCGGGTTGGAAGCCGTGATCGAGCCGATGGAGGAGGGCAAGATCGAGTGGATGAGTCCCGTGCCGACGGCTGACTCGTTCGACATGGCGTACCTCTCGAATGGCGCACACATCGGGATGCTCAGCTGGCCGGAGGGGTCATTCGGCTGGCGCACGATGGATCGCTCCGGTCGTGACGCGGCGCTCGCTCCCGGGATTGACGCGTTCGCCGAGGCATGGAGCCGTCTGCTGCCATCGTCAGCAGACGGGGTGCGCGCCCTCACCACCACCGATGAGCTCCTCTACACCGAGCCGGAGTTGCTGTCGTGCCCCAGGTGGTGGGTGCCGGGAGTGGTGGTGATCGGGGACGCGGCACACTTCTTCGGCCCGGAGACCGGAGCGAGTGCCGGCATCGGCCTGGGAGATGCCTTCGCCCTGGCAGAGGCGATCGCTGCACACCGCACGGATGCCGACGCGGCCTGTGCGACGTACGAGGCATGGCGGGCCCCCGCGGTGCGGCCCTACGAGGCCGGCGACCCCAGCCGGGCCCGTCTGCGCGGTACGGCGCTCGCGCCGGGACGCCCCGAGGAGCGGTGGCCGCCGTCGGCCTAGCCGCGACCGCCGCCCGCCATTGGGACGAGCGTGCAGTCGAACGCCCATAACCATGCGGTGTGTGCAGGACCCCGGTAACCGCGTGTGCACGTTGGAAACGCCGCCGAATCAGGCGTGGCCCCACAACTGGACGCTCACGACCGGCCGCGCGTGGGGAAAACCCATCAGGAAATCCCTCCAAATGCGGCCCGTCGCGTGTTCGGCGTTAGTGTCCATTCGACCCTCGACCCCCGTATGTCGATGGCGATTTTTCCGGATCGATGGTCCGGTGCGATTGGCACGTGCGTGCCCCGTCCTTGAACACGACTCCCACAGGGAAGTGACCATGAATGCCACCAAGACCACCCGCCGTGGGCCGCTGCCCCGGGCGGCCTCCGTTGCGATCGTCGGCCTCGCGGGCCTGTGCGCCGTCGCCGGCACGGCGTCTGCCCAGACCTCCACCACGCCGACCACCGGGTCGCCGATGAAGGTCTTCAACTACCCCTACTGCGAGCTGATTCCCGACACGGTGGCGAACGGCACCATCACCGAGCACGTGTTCAACACGCTCGGCTTCAACACGTGCCCCGCGTCGACGTTCAACACCATCACCGAGCAGAACATCATCGACGCCTACAACGCGCAGTATCCGCCGGCAGCCGGGGCGGCCCCCGCGACGTCGGCCACCATCAACGGACGTCGTTTCTGGGTGATGTCGACCATCCAGTCGACTGGCGGCGTCACCTCGTCGCCGGACACCCTCACGGTGAATGGCATGCAGCTGGGGCTGAAGGCCGTGCTGACGACGCCCCAGGGGTCGGCCACCGTGGGCCAGGTGCCGTACACGGCCCAGACCGTGCAGCGGAACACCGTGTACGTGTTCAAGGCCAACCGCCCCATCTTCGAGCTGGTCTCCCCGACCGGGCAGGTGTACGTGATGCAGTCGTACACCCTGGCGTATGACTCGAAGCTGAATCTCAGGCGGCTCCAGGACGTCAAGTACATGACCGCGAAGAACAAGATGCCGCAGGGCTGGAAGTACCGCACGCGCGTCCTGAAGAAGGACCTCACGCTCACGGCGGCGGGGACCACCCAGGTCGTGAATGACCAGCTCCGCAACACCTACCAGGTGAATCCGGCAGCCAAGCGGCCCACCCGCACCCGCTAGCCCGAGGGCCCTCGGGGAGCCTCCGCCCAGCGCGGTAGGGCTCCCCGTAGGTGCCCCGCTGGATGCGAAGGCGATCGATCCGCCGTCATGCGAGGAGCGTCACGTGTGAGGCAGGCGAGGCGTTCATGCACCTCCCCTCGTCCTGCACACCCGCGCCCGGGTGCCTCGCAGCGGGAGCCGGGGCTATGATCCCGGCGGTCCGCCCCCTGAATGTGAGGTGCCCGTGACGGCCCGACCGATTGCTACCCTCGCCCTGGCCGCAACCGCCGGGCTCGCCGCAACCGCCCTCTGGGGCTGCGGCACCTCCGCTG
>JAFMJQ010000153.1 GCA_017853415.1 Thermoleophilia bacterium
CGGGCTTCCGCATCAACAACCCCAACTCCACGGGGTCGTGCGGATGCGGCAAGTCATTCACCGCCTGATGCAGAACTGCTCCGGCCGGCACCCCCGCGGTGCGGGGGTGCCGGCCGGCCCGCCTACGAGCAGGCGGGGTAGGCGGTGTCGCCGGCGATGAGGATGCGCGACTCGGCACCGAACCGGTAGTCGGCGCTTTGCCCCGACGCCCCGGTGGTGGTCTCCGGGATCACGCCGTTCAGCGCGATGTCCTGGCTCTCGGTGACGAAGCGATCGAGGGCGTCGGCGTAGGCGATCGCCGGCGACAGGAGCTCCCTCTGGAGGCCGTTTGCGCTGAACGGGTAGGCGTCGCCGCCGTTCGCGAGGAAGTCCGTCGTCATGAGCACCATCTGCCGACTCGCCTCGGCGGGCACCACGGCGCCGCTCTGCACCACCGTGGCCACGAGCGCCCCGGTGCTGCGGTTCATGATGTCGATCTGCCGCACCCGCGATCCGACCGCCTGCGAGGTGTCGACCGTCACGACCATGCCCCCGACCTGGGCGAACTTGCCGTTCCCCGCCGGCAACGAGCCGTAGGCGTGCTCGAGGAGTGCCTTGAGCTTGGCCGGCGTCACGCCCGGCACGCGCACGATGAGGTTGTCGAAGGGAAGGGCGTCGAAGACGTCCTTCATCGAGAAGGCCCACGTGCTGCCGGGTGCGGGGACCGTTGAGCAGACCGGTCGGTTGTTCGACCATCGAATGCCTCCGCCATTCGTGAGGGCGATGTCCGGGAGTGCGATCGAGCGCGCCTGGGCGTCTCGCCGGCCCACGTAAAGGAATGCATCGGCCGTCAGGTTGCCCAGGTTTGCCTCGCGCGTGCGCACGGGGTTGTCGCGACGGGCATCCAGGCGCACCTCGGACTGCGCCCGGATGTCGGTCGCGAGCCCCAGCACGTAGGCATTGAGCGGGGTGTCGATCTCGGCGACCAGGCGGGGGTCGCCCGCGATGATGTCGGCATCCCCCGTCCTGCCCGACACGCGGATGGGTCCCGAGCGGGCGGTGTCGAACGACGTGATCCTCCCCTCGCGGTCGAACTCGGCCACGAGGCGGCCCACATAGCGGTACTCACCCTGGGTGGTGACGATCGGCACGTTCGCCCCGGAGGCATCGCGGGCGATCGTGGGATACGGACCCGCGATGGCGTCGGTGTTCACGAGGGGCGTGCCCGCCGGGGCCAGCAGTTCGTCACCACCTCCGGCGATCACCACGTCGACGCCGCGAAGCTGCGGTACGAGCGCTTGCTCGGAAGACAACCCCTGCAGGTGGGACGACAGGATGATCTTGTTCACGCCCTGCGCCTGCAGGGCCGTGACGGCGTCGTTCACGATCGCCGCGAGGTTCGAGCGGACCGTCACGGGAGCCGGGCTCGAGATGACCGGCAGCAGGTCGGTGGTGAGGCCGATGATGCCGATCTTCTCGCCCTGGCGCTCGACGATGGTCCATGGCTTGATACGGCCGGTGTCGACCAGTGACTGGAGACCGGCGAAGGCCGAGAAGTCAAGGTTGGCGCTGATCCAGCTCGCGTTCCGGTCGGTGGTGTCATCGATCATCTGGGCCAGGCGGGCCGGCCCGAAGTCGAAGTCGTGGTTTCCCAGGGTGATGGCGTCGTACCCGATTCGCGACAGTGCGAGGGCGTCGTAGCTGCGACCGGCTGCCTGCGCTGCCCGGGCGGTGACGCCGGGGAGGATGTTGTCGCCGGACGACACCACCACGACTCCCTGCTTCTTCCGTCCTGCGGCGATGTCGGCGTCGGAGTAGGCGAGCGCATCGGCGCGCACGGCCCTGAGCTTGGCGGCGAACCGGGCTGCGCCGCCATAGTTGGTGACCGAGTCACCCGTGCGCAGCTTCGACTCCCCGTCGTTGTTGTGGAGCAGGGTGAGGCGGAAGGGGGATCCCGATGACGTGCTGCCGCCGCCTGAGGGCGAGTCGGCGTTCGACCCTCCACCCGGCGCCGCGGCGGCGAGCCGGCGAATGCGGGTGACGTTCGTGACGCGTCGCCCGTTGCAGTACGTGGTGACGATCCGCGTGAGCTGGTCGATGCCCGCGGTGCGCGTGGTGACTCGCCTCGTGCGGATGGTGCGCGCGCGCGCCTTGGCGTACTTGGCTCCGGGGCACTTGCGCGTGATGGTCCGGGGTGGCGTGGCATGCGGGGTGGCGACGGTCCAGGGAGCGAGCGCCCGAACAGCGGTCGTTTCCGCGGTGAGGGGGTTTGCCGCGGCCGCCTGGGTGGCGGCCAAAGCGGCTGCAGCGGCGATGGCCGCGAACAAGGACGTTTGAGGCTTCACGGTTCCTCCGTTGGAAGCGGGAGGCGATCTGGCGTTGGCCACATCGCCTTGCAGTGGGGCAATCCTGCCGCCCGCGCCCGGAGGTGAGCGCCCCGTGTGACGATCCCGACGGAATATGTGTCCTGACCGTAACGGTTATCAGGACGGGCGGAGTGTGTCGCTGCTGTTACCGCGAGAGCGGATGCGCCTCATTGACAACGCTGGTGAGCCTGATGACACTCAGGACATGTATTCCAGCGTGGTCATCGCCGGGGCGGTCCGGACCCCAATCGGCGCGTTCATGGGCGCCCTCGCCTCGGTGCCGGCCACCGAACTCGGCGCCATCGTCATCCGCGAGGCCCTGCAGCGCTCGGGGGTGCCCGCCGACCGGGTGGACGACGTGCTCATGG
>JAFMJQ010000168.1 GCA_017853415.1 Thermoleophilia bacterium
CCCAACGGGGTCGGGACGGGGTGTGGACGTGTGGACGGACGTCGGGACGGAGCGGGACGGCTCGGGACGTCGGGCCCACAAACGACAACGGCCCGCTAGCTGCCTAGCAGGCCGGTCGGGTCGTGACGGGTCGTGGCGGCTACGGGCCGCTACGGGCCCTCCAGCCACCGATCCAACCGGTGGCCAAGGTAGGCGCACGTGAGGGAGATGTAGGTCGTCCCCCAGTACGCCCAGTGCTCCGAGAGGACCGCGCCCACCGCGCTCATTGCGCCGTCCACGTGATCGTGGCCTCGAGGTAGGTCGTGGCGCAGCCTGGCTCGTCGCAGAGGCACGGGACGCGGTCGAACGTGATCACGCTCTCGGGTGACACGCGCGCAGCCCAGTGCTCGCGGTAGGCGCGCTCGGCTGCGGCGAGCTCGGGATGGCAGGCGTCCGTCAGCTCGCGAAGAGCGCGGTTGCTGCGGTGAAGGCTGTCGGAGAGGAGGTCGGGGTGCATGGTGGCTCCTAGGGGCAGCAGGGCCCCCGAAGGGGCCCGTCTAGGCTCACGCCTCCGGCTGGTCGAGGAGGTGCCAGAGGACCGGGCGGCGCACCTTGACGGCGGGCGCGGCGGGGGCTTCCGGGCGGTCGAGGGCCGACCAGTCGACCGGGCGGTAGGGGCGGAGCGCGTTGTCGTTCGCGGAGGCGTTGCAGGCGAGGTTCGTGCGGCGGAGCGTCGTCTTCATGAGAAGGGAGTATATACGGTCCTTGCAGGTTGTCAACAAGGAATCGAACGGGAGGCGATAACCCGTCACAAAGACGAAGGGCCCGGAACGCTGCTACGTCCAGGCCCACCCGCGCCCCTAACGCGGGCGTCGCGCCCTCGCGCATCCCCGCGAGGGTGAGAGCGCGAACGTCGCGCCAGCGCCCGTGGAGCCCACGGGGAGCGTCTCGATGCGCCACCTAGCAGGGAGGCCTCGCTCGAGACAGCGAGTCGAGCGCGGAGCAAACCGCGACCGAAGGTCAGCTTGTCAATCGACTTCGGTCGACTTGGCAAGCGAAATCGCACGCTCGCGCGCACGACGCGCTACCTCTGCACGCACGAGCTGGCCGATGATGTAGGACATACTGCGATCGTCGGCCTCCGCGAGCGCGCGGAGCGAGGCCCAGTCCTCATCGCTCGCGGTGATAGCCCGGACCTTGCGGTGCCTCACGGCGTCGTCTCCTGGGGCTCTGTCGCGGCCTCGACGACGAGTGCGCTCGCGTCGGGGGCAGTCTCGGAGGCATAGTCGACGGGCAGCGTCTCGCGAGCCGGCTCGGGCTCGAGACCGAGGGCGGCGCGCGCGATGGTGGCCGCATCAGCCGGCGTCGCGACGATGGCGTAGAGCGCCTCGCGGTAGCGGTCGCTCGTCTCCACGCGCTCGCGCAGGTCGAGGATGAACGGGTGCTCGGCGATGGCTCGATGTAGGTCGATCATGGTGTTCCTCCAGTCAGAACGGGATGTCGCCCGCGTCGTCGTGCGGGGCTTGGTGCGATGCCGCGCGCTCTCGGTCTTGCTTGCCGCCCATGAGCTCGACGTCGTCGGCGCGGACCTCGACGCCGTAGCCCTTGCTGCCGTCCTTCTTGTCGTACTCGCGCACGGCCAGTACGCCGCGCACACTAACCTTGCTCCCCTTCGCGAGCAGTCTCGCCAGCGTCTCGCCGCGCTTGCCCCACACGTCGCAGGAGACCCACGTCGTCGCGTCGACCCACTCGCCGCCGACCTTCGCTCGGTGCGAGGCGCCGATGCGGAGTCGCACGACTGTCGTTCCGTCAGGCAGGCTCTTAGTCTCCGGGTCTGCCCCGAGGTTGCCATTCACTACTGCGTGGATCACGTCGTCATTCCTTCCTTCGCTAATGCCCATGTGCGCGGGAACCGCTCGGCCAACAAGGTCGCGACGGCGCGCGCGTAGTCTCGGATCTCCTCTTGCGCGTCCGGCGCGAGCCGCAACGCGAGGAACGCAAGCCAGTTCCGCAAGTTCGCCGAAGCGCGCATCCGGCTATACCGGGAGACCGTCAGCGCGCACCGCGAAAGCTCGCGCGATATGCCGGACTCGATCCCTAGCCGGTAGACGGCCTCGGCGCGCTCTTGCAGTCCCGCCAGTTCTGTGCGCCACGCCTCCGCCGCGGCGTGCGGCACAGCGGTGCCGCTGCCTTGGCGATTGCCCTTGCTCTGTCCGCCTAGTAGCACGCGCTCGATTGACGGCAGGTAGTCGTCGTAAGGCAACGCGCCGTAGCGCGCGGACTGTTCGTTGAACGACTGCGTCCTGTGCCTTTGCCATTCGCGGACCACGAAGAGCGGCGCGCGGACCTCCAGGCTCATGCCGGCCTGCTCGAAGGGCGAGGTGTGCCGATCGCGCCAGAGACGCGCGAGGAGCCGCTCGTCCCCTGGTTCGGTGTCCGTACCCCAGCCGCGAAACGCGCCATCCGTCGACATGCGCGCAGCCGCGACGATCTGCTCGTCGCTGCCCCACGCCTCGACGAGCCGCACGTATCCGTGCTCGTGCACGCGCGTCACGCCTTGCGAGTCGTCCACCGTTCGCTCCCGCGCTCGATGGCGCCCTCTTCCTCGAGGCGCCCCATGATGCGGCGCACCTCGGTCGTCGGCTTGCCGCCGCGCGCCTTGACCGCTTCCCCGATTGCGTCCCTCGACGCGCTCCGCGGGGCCGCGATATCGAGGTCGAGGCCCTCGTCGAGCAACACCAGCAGAGCGCGGCGCGTGTCGACACGCGCGAACCCCGGCTCGGGACCGTAGACGCGGCCGTCGCCCAGATCGAGCGAGCGCCCGTGCTCCTCCGTCCACGCGCGCACAGCCGATTCGGCGCGACTTGCCACCGCGGAGGCCAGCTTCGCCGCGCGCAGGAGACACGCCGCGTGCGCCGCTGACACTATAGCAGCGGCGTCCGTGACGACGGGGAACGCCTCGATCTCCTCGGGTTGGGCAACCGAGAGGAAGGTCGACCGCGTCGCGGGGCATTGGCCGAGGCGCTTGCAGTAGCGGTCGGTGCAATGGGCGCCCGCGACGGGCTCGGCGCCAGGGATCTGCGCGAACCGACGAGCCAGTTCCTCGGCAAAGGCGTCCAGCTCGAGGTCCGTGACTGACGCGCAGGAGTAGCGCGCTGGCTCGGAGCCATCTCCGAGATAGACGATACCGATCTCCACCTCGGAGACGCCGTAATGCGAGCGCACGCAGAGCGCGCCGAGGAGGAGTTGGGCATTGTCCCTCGCCGGCTCGACGTGCGCGGCCCTGCCGGTCTTCCAATCGACGACGACGGCCTCGGACGGATCGAGGATGTCGACCATGTCGATGGTGCACGGGATCTCGCGCGAGCGGTCGACGTCGCGATAGTCTCGCGCGTGCCGCACCTCGAGTCGCCGCGCTTTTCGCGCGACGACATCCCACGCATAGGCCACCTCGGGCGTGGCCGATGTTCCGTGGTCGAAGTCGTCGAGCCACTCCTGCGCGCGCGCGACCTGTGCCTCGACGGTTGCCCGCTCGTCGGCGGTTAGATCCTCGAGGAGCGGCACAGCGAGACCGAGCGCCGCAGCGATACGCCCGTGCGTCGCAGTCCCTACGACGGCCGCGCGCCCGACCTCCTCGCGAGGAGGCGGCGGCAGGTCGTCGCGGAACGGGTACGCGCACGAGCGAAGTAGCGCGATCTGGCTACCACTAACGCGCGGCAAGGCGCACCTCCTTGCCCTCACGCGCTCGCGTGACACGGCCGCGAGCGACCAGATAGTCGACACAGCGGTAGGCCAGCTTAGGGTCGAGCGTAGGCATAGCAGCGCGGATCGCCGCGTAGGTCGAGGCGCCACGCTGGATCGTGGTGTAGACCGTGTCGAACCGCGAGGTCTTCGGCTGGCGCTTCGTCTTGGACGCGGGCGCTGGCGCGGGCGCGGGCTTGACCGCCGCGACGGGCGCAGTCGCCGTGGCACGGATTGCGGCCTGCAGCACGAGCGCGGCGTGGCCGATGGCCAGCCACAGGATCGCGCGGGCCTGCATGTCGTCGACAGGCACCTTGCCGTTCGTGAGGACTTCTAGCCAGAGCTTGACTTCGTCGTTCATGTTACCCCTCTTCCCCCGGCTCACGCATGGCCGGGACACTCTCAAGCGCGGACTTCCGCGCACGAAACACCTCTCGTAGGGACGCGGCGTCGCTCGGCGCGAGCCTGCGGTCCTGCTTGATCTCGAACGCTAGATTGCCCAGTTCCGTGACCGTCGAGCACTCCGCGATGCGCGCCTCGTAGGCGGCTAGGATCGTGGCGCCGACGGGCTCAGCCTCGACGACGTGAGGCGCTGGCGCGGGGGCGGGCGGCGCGTCGTCGAGCTCGCCACTGTCGCTGTCGTAGACCCCGAGCAGCACGTCCGGGTACACCGCGCGCACCAGCGCGCTAGCGGCGCGAGCGCGGAGCATTGCGGCGGGGAACTTCTTCCAGTTGTCCTTCGACGCGACTCCTGCCGCACGCGCTTCGTCAAGGGAAAACGACAGGCGCGTCGGCGCCGGGTCGTCGCGCCGCTGCGTCTCGTAGGTCGCGCGCTCTGCGGTCGACTCGACGAGGCTGAAGTAGCGGCAGACGGAGGAGCGTTTGACCAAGGCGACCATCAGGTCCGCGCTCATGGTTGGCTTGCCCTCGATGATGTGAATCGAGCGCAAGCTCTGCATTACCGTCAACCCCAGCTCGCGGCCGCTCATGATGACGGCGAACGCGGCCTCGGGCGTCGCGATGGCGCGCGGCAGCAGCCGCGATGCGACGAGGATCTGAGCGAGCTTGACCGCCTGCGACACGTCCGCAGGCTCGAATGCGAGGGCCGCGGACGGACCCTCGCGCACTACCATGTCTCCCATATCGGACCTCCTTGTCCTAGTCGGCGGCGCAGGAGTCGAACCCGCGCTAGGACCATCCGCCGAAAATCCATCGACCCCCTGGGAGCGCCGGCCCCTCACGAGGCGTGAGGAGAAGACACAAGGTCGATGGAGCACCCCACACCATGTGGGGCGTCGTCTGTTAGGCCCTCGCGGGCCGCTTCGCGTCGGCCTCCTCGAGAGCGTCTGCGGCCGCGTCGCGGGCCTCGCAGAGAGAGTCGGCGCGCTGCACGCGCTCCAGCGCCAGCAGGGCACGTTGCGCGAGTGCCACGGTCGCGGACCACTGCGCGAGCACTTGGTGCGACACCGCTACGTGCACCGAGACCGCGTCCTCCAGCTCGTCGGCGCGCCGCCGCTCGAGGACGAGCTCGTGCGTCGTGCGGACCAGCGCGGCCTCAAGGTCCGAGATATCGGGCGGGCTCACGCGCGCACCGCCCGCTCGTAGTCCGCCAGCACGCGCCGAATCGCCGAGCCGCACATGTCGGCGGCACGCTGCCAGCGCACGCGCTCGCCGACATCGTCGGTATCCTCGGCCGCGGCGCTCGCGTGCGCCTCGACGACCGAGAGCGCGCGGATGACGCCCACGAGGCCCGTGCTCGTCGCGAGGAAGTCGACGATACGAGCGGCTTGCTGCGTGAGCCCCACGCGGAGGACCGCGTCGTGCGCCGCGTGCAGCGTGCGGCGCGTGGAGGTGGACAGTACGGCAGTATCGGATACGACGGCGTAGAGAGGCATGGTGGACTCCTAGGTGGTGTGGTCGATGACGGAGACCCATCCCGCTGCGCGGGCGATGGCGTCGGGAGAGATTGCGCCGCCGAGGATGGCGGCATCGAGGCGGCGAAGATCGTCCCAGATCTCTGGGCTACGCACGTCGCGGCCAAGGACGCGGAGATATCCCGCAGCACGCAGACGCGCCGTGCGCGTCGCCTCAAGGAGTTCTTGCAGCCCTTCTTCTGCGAGCGGCCCCTGGTCTTTCGTCACGGCCTGCAGGGCGTATAGCGCCGTCGCGAGGGCGTAGAGCTCCTGCGCGACGGCTTCGCCCGTGATGGGCGCGTCGGTCACGCGCGCACCTCGCGGCTCGTCTGCTCGTAGACCCGCAAGAACGCGTCGCCCTTGACGAGCGAGCTCTCGCGGACGCAGAGTCCGCTCCACTTGCCCGCGGCGCGAAGCGCGGCCTTCGCCGTGCGGTGCGAGGAGAGGACGACCGCGCGGTCGCCGTAGTGACCGGGGGCAGGGACGACGATGTACTTGGTGTCGCTGTTCATACGCAAACCATACATCGACCATACGCCGTGTCAACAAGTTTTGTTCGCTTGACAGTCGAAAGCTCGCGGTGCAACTTCCCCACCATGACGCTCTCCGACTATCTCACGAGCCGCCACCTCTCCTGGCACGCGGCCTCGCTGGCCCTCGGTATCAGCTACGGCAGCATCCACCGTCTGAAGAAGGGCGGCCGCCCTAGCGTGGCCACGGCCGCGAAGATCGAAGCATGGTCGAACGGCGCCGTCCGAGCGACCGAGCTCCTCGGCCTGCCGAGTCGCTGACGTGCCGAAGAAGCCCCCGCCCGTGAACCGCGACGCGGGGCGCCAGCTACGCGAGCGGGCTCGAGCCCGACGCACGGGCGAGCCCATCCGCCACGTCGGCGCTCATTGGTGCGAGTGCCTCGCGTGCCACGCCGGGCAGCTCGCCCTACGGCTGCCGCCGACGGCGCCCGTGGCGCAGCCGTACGATGTGTCGGCTGACCGGCTCGTTGCCGGCCCCGGCGAGCGCCGCGTATGCGAGCGCGACTCCGCGTGCCTCGACGAGTGGGTACGCGCGCATGGGGACGACGAGGCGCACTGCCCGCCGCGCTGCCCGAGGTGGGCGCCGGTCGACCGACACCACTACTGGGTCTCCGCACACGCCGTGCGGCGACACGATTCGGACGGCGACCTGCCGGACTGGAAGGAGGATTAATGGAGTCAAGGGGAGAATTCTTGGTGGTCAGCAAGGCCGAAGCGAAGGCGCTACTCGCGTTCGCTGCGAGCGCGACCGACGAGGAGCGACGCGGTCCATCGGGTATCATCGCGCAGGGCTCGGAGCTCGCCACGAGCGATGGCGACCGTGTCGCTGTGCTCGGCCTCGACGACGGCGCGTCGTGGTCTGGCGTGGCCTACGAGGTGCCGCGCGAGACGTGGGAGAGCGCGATTCGCGCCTGCCCAGGCAAAGGCGTGCTCGCGCTGCGTCGCGGCGAGATCGCGGTCCTCCGCACGCGCCTCGACGCCGACCTCGCATCGGACGCGGACGCAGCCGAGCGGTCGCGCCTCGCGGTTGCGACGCTCGAGTACGAGCCAGGAAGCGCGGAGCCGCTCGACGTCTCGCGCGATCCGGTGGTCGACGGCGTCGAGACGTGGGCGACGAATGCGGCGTGGCTCGGCGCGCTGGCGCTCGTGGCGCGCGCGTCGGATATGCCCGCGGTCATGTACGCGCCGAGCGGCGCACGCCCGCTGCGCGCGGCGTGCGGTGCGTGGTGGGTGAGCGTCGCGCAGGTCACGGGCGAGGAGGAGTAGGCCGTGGTCACCCTGCGTCCAGACCAGCGCATCGCCGTCGAGGCGCTCTACGCGCACCTCCGCGCAGGCGTGCGGCGCGTGCTCGTGCAGGCGCCCACGGGCTGGGGCAAGGGGACCGTCGCCGCGGAGTTGTTGCGCCGCTGCGAGGCGCAGGGTCGCAAGGCGCTTTTCGTGTCGCACCTCGCCGACATCAACCGCGACATCGCGGCCCGCGCTAAGGCGTACGGCTGCCAGCGGGTCGGCGTGATGATGGGCTCGGCGCCCGAGGGCGACGCCGATCCGGCGGTGGTCGTGGCAACGGTCCAGACGCTCTTCGCCCGCCGCGTCGAGCGCCCCGCGGCGGACCTTGTCCTGTGGGACGAATGTCACCGCGCCGCAGCCTCATCTTATGCGGACGTGCGCGCGGCGTACCCCGGCGCCGTCCACGTCGGTTTCAGCGCGACGCCCGAGCGCGCGGACGGCGCGACGTTGGGCGATGCGTTCGACGTGCTCGTGCCCGGCCCGTCGCCGCTCGAGCTCGTCGCGCTCGGATGCCTCGCCCCGGTGCGCGTGCTCGCGCCGACCGAAACCACCCAAGCCCTCGCGCGCGAACCTTGGGAAGCGTGGCCCGGTGGTTCTCCCGGTGTGCTGTTCGCCCACAGTTTGGCGCATTCTCGGGAGTGCGCGGAACAGCTCCTCACGCTGCGCGGTATCCGAGCCGCGCACGTCGACGCCGACACGAAGGACCGCGAGGCGCTGATTAGGGCCTTCAACGATGGGGCGCTCGACGTGCTGTGCTGCTACCGCTTGTTTGTCGAAGGCGTCGACGTGCCTCGTGCCGAGGTCGTGATGCTCGCGACCCTCTTCGGGCATGCCGGCGGCTACTTGCAGGCGGTCGGGCGCGGTCGCCGCGTTGCGGCCGGCAAGGTCGGCTGCACCGTCGTCGACCTCCGCGGCAATGTCCACCGCCACGGCCTGCCCGACGAGGCGCGCACCTACCACTTGGACGGCGAGGCGATTCGACGCGCGGAGAAACTGCCTAGCATCGTCCAGTGCCGCAAATGCCACGCTTGGGGGCCGGGTGGACAGACGTGCTCGGCTTGCGGCGCACAACTGCCGCCGCCGCCGCCGCCGAAGGTGTTGGCGCGAGACTTGGTCGAGGTGCGAACGAAGGCGGATTCAACAGACGACCGCTTTGCGCGGCTTGTGCGGTTCGTCCGTGACGCAATGGCGCGCGGAAGCAATCCGTGGAGCGCCGCGCACCGCTACCGTGGGACGTACGGTGAAGCGCCCGCGCGGGCGGATATGGTCGCAGCGATTCGAGCTGCCTCGTAAACAACGAAGAAGGGGAAACAATGACAGACTACGACGACTTCATTCGACGGAAGGCTATCACCGTCGAACCAGTGGGCATATCCGATCCGCCTGATGTGAGCGATGCGCTTTTCCCATTCCAGCGCGACATCGTCCGATGGGCTTTGCAGCGAGGGCGTGCGGCGATCTTCGCTGATACTGGCCTCGGCAAGACGCGCATGCAGCTTGAATGGGCAAAGCACGTTCACGAGCACACGGACGGTCGAGTTCTCATCCTCGCCCCGCTCGCGGTCGCCGCGCAGACAGTACGAGAGGGCATGTCGTGCGGCGTGAATGTGACGCTCTGCAAGACAGGCGACGATGTGCGCGACGGTGTAAACATCACGAACTATGACCGTCTCCACCACTTCGATGCTGACGACTTCTCTGGCATCGTGCTCGACGAATCGTCGTGTCTGAAGGACTTTACGAGCGCGACGCGAAACCAACTCATCGACTCGTTTCGTTCGACACCGTTCCGCCTAGCATGCACCGCCACGCCTGCTCCAAACGACTTCACGGAGCTTGGAAACCATGCGGAGTTCCTTGGCGTGATGACGCGCACCGAGATGCTTTCGATGTGGTTCGTGCATGACGGAGGGTCGACGCAAGACTGGCGACTGAAAGGACACGCAGAGGTGTCTTTCTGGCGATGGGTGTGCTCATGGGCTGCGCTTATCCGTAAGCCTAGCGACCTCGGATACGATGACGGCGCGTACAATCTGCCGCCGCTAAACATGCTCGAACGAGTCGTGTCGAGCGACATTCGGCAAGCGCATGCGGCAGGGGTGCTTTTCATCGAAAAGGCGGCGACGTTGCAAGATCAACGCGCTGCGCGAAAAGCGAGCCTCGTGGCGCGCGTACAGGCATGCGCCGATGTTGTGAATGCCAGCAAGGGCCCGTTTCTAGTGTGGTGCGAACTAAACGACGAAGGCGATGCCTTGACTGTCGCCATCGATGGCGCCGTTCAGATTGCAGGCTCGGATGACCGAGAGGAGAAAGAACGTCGAATGGTCGACTTCTCTGAAGGTCGAATTCGCGTGCTCGTCACGAAGCCTTCAATCGCTGGATATGGCATGAACTGGCAGCACTGCGCGCAGATGGCTTTCGTCGGCTTGTCGCATAGCTTCGAGCAGTTCTATCAGGCCGTGCGCCGATGCTGGCGATTCGGACAGACGCAATCCGTGGATTGCTATGTGGTGACGTCGGAGGCCGAAGGCGCAGTCGTCGAGAACATTCGCCGAAAAGAATCCGACGCACGACGCATGGCAGCTGAGATGTCGGAGCATACAAGCGAAATCGTGAAGGCTTCAATCCGAGCAACCACGCGCGACACGACCGCGTACATGCCGAATGTTCGAATGCGCGTTCCGTCGTGGATTCGTACTGAGAGGGAGGAATCGTGAACGTACTTGATCAGGCTG
The DNA here is from genome assembly GCA_017853415.1 of Thermoleophilia bacterium. GTDB lineage: Bacteria > Actinomycetota > Thermoleophilia > Miltoncostaeales > Miltoncostaeaceae > SYFI01. Next base: position 10,186 of record JAFMJQ010000168.1, read on the forward strand.
AAGGCAAGGGATGGATGGCGTACAACGGAGATTGCGTGGAAGTCGTGCGAGGATTGCCAGATTCCTCGATTCACTTCTCCGTGTTCTCGCCGCCTTTCGCTTCGCTTTACACATACTCGAACAGCGACCGCGACATGGGCAACTGCAAGACGCATGCGGAGTTCTACGCTCACTTTGCGTTCCTCGTGAGCGAGCTACTTCGCGTGACGAAGCCTGGTAGGCTACTCTCGTTCCACTGCATGAATTTGCCGACGTCGAAAGCGCGCGACGGCTATATCGGCATCACAGACTTTCGCGGCCTGCTTATCAAGATGTTTCAGGATGCCGGATGGATCTACCATTCCGAGGTCGTCATCTGGAAAGATCCAGTGACGGCCATGCAACGCACGAAAGCTCTTGGACTGTTGCACAAGCAGATCAAGAAAGACTCGTGCATGTCTCGACAAGGCATCCCTGACTATCTGGTTACGATGCGAAAGCCGGGCGACAACGACGAGCCTGTCGAGCACACCGACGATGACTTTCCTGTCAAACTTTGGCAGCGATACGCTTCGCCCGTTTGGATGGATATCAACCCAAGTGACACGCTCCAGTATCGCAGCGCGCGCGAGGAGAAGGACGAGCGGCACATCTGCCCGCTTCAGCTTGAGGTCATTCGCCGAGCACTCAAGATGTGGAGTAATCCCGGCGATGTTGTGCTGACGCCATTCGGTGGTATCGGGTCGGAGGGAGTCGTGGCGCTTGAAGAGGGCCGTAAGGCATGCCTCGTCGAGCTGAAGCGCAGCTATTACGAGCAAGCCGTTCGCAATCTGCGCGCTGCTGAACCGCATGCCGTGGGCAGCCAGCGAACAATCTTCGACCTCATGGGAGTCACACCGTGAGACTGCCTATCAAGAGACTCGACCCAACCCTCCCGCCGCCCGCCTACGCGCGCGCGGGCGACGCCGGCATGGACCTCCGCGTCGCGCTCGACGGCGCGGAGGGCTACGATTACACCCGGAGCCCGGCCTGCCTGCGCATCTACCCAGGCGGCCGCGTTCTGCTGCGCACCGGCCTCGCGGTCGCAATCCCCGAGGGCTACCAGGGCGAGATTCGGCCGCGCTCGTCGCTGTTCCTGCGCGGGCTCCACGCGGCACACGGCACCATTGACGCGGGTTATCGCGGCGAGATCCGCGTCGGCGTCGCGAACCTCGGCCGCGATCCAGTGGAGATTGAAGCGGGCGAGCGGTTGGCGCAATTGGTCATTTCGCCGGTCGCGCGGTGCGAGGTGGTGGAGGTTGCGGAGCTGGACGCTACCGAGCGCGGGGCGGGCGGGTTTGGTAGCACGGGGAGGGAGTGATGCGCGCCGAACGCTGCGCGGCTTGCGGTCGCCCGACGTACGTCGGCGAGGACTTCGGCGGCCCCTGTCCCCACGACACGGATCTCGCGTGCGCCCTCTGGCAGCTCGACACGGCCCGCGGCGAGAGGCACGAGGCCCAGTGCGAATGCGATGCGGCCGTCAAGGCGGCGGACAAACTCACCCGAGAGCGCGACGAGGCGCGCGAGGAACTGGCCCGCTTCCGCCTCCGCCTCCCGACTGGCACGTACACCTGCAATCTGGCGTACGAGCAAGAGATCCAGGCGCTACGCGACGCGCTCGCGGCGAAGGGGTGCAAGTGATGGCCTACCTCGAACACCGCCCCATCCTCGTCTGCACCGACGAGGACGTGGCGATTGAGGCACGAATCGTCGAGGGCGACGATATGGACTGGGCCGTGACGCTCACCTTCCGCGAGGCGTCCAGTCCGCGCGAGGTCAAGCTAGAACTCGGCCTCTCGCGCTCCGAATGGCGCGCAGATCGGAAGAGCACACGTCTGAACTCCAGTC
>JAFMJQ010000058.1 GCA_017853415.1 Thermoleophilia bacterium
CCGCTGAGGTGGATCTTCTCATCGGGGATCCGGCGAAGGCGCGCGAGAAGCTCGGGTGGGAGCCCAAGGTGGGCTTCGAGCAGCTGGTGCAGATGATGGTGGACTCAGATCTGGAGCGGCTCGCCCCCTAACGGTCGTACCACCGCAGGATGTACATGCGGTAGAAGATCGCCGCGGTGTCCTTGAGAGCCTGGGCCACGGCCATGGGGTTCATCCCCGTGCCGCTGAACTGGTAGGTCAGCGCCACCGGGTACTCCGCGATGCGGCGATACCCGAGGTGTCGGGCTATGGCCAGAACCTCGACGTCGAACGCGTAGCGCTTCACCAGCACGCGGGGCAGCACGGCGTCAAGCACATCGCGACGGAACATCTTGAGCCCCACCTGCGTATCGCGTACGTTGAACTTGAACATCAGGCGGATAAGCGACTGGTACAGCCAGGAGTAGACCCGTCGCTTGAGCGGGTAGTCCACCTCTGAGCGCGGGTGGCGCTTCGATCCCACCAGCGCATCCAGGTCGTGCTGTTGGCAGGCAGCGAGGAATGGCGGCAGGTGCCGTGGATGCAGGTCGAGGTCGGCATCGATCCAGGCGATCCACGTGCCCGATGCCTGCTGCGAACCCCGGGTGAGCGCATGCCCCTTGCCCTCGTTGGGCGAGTACTCGTATACCGAAAGTGGTGTCGTGGTAGCCACTCCGGCCGCTGTGGCAGCGGTGTCGTCGGTGCTGCCGTCCGACACCACGATGACCTCGGCGACGATGCCCGCGGACGCCAGCACGTGCTCGGTGGCCTGCAGCATTGCGCCGATCTCTCCCTGCTGGTTGTACGCGGGAATGACCACGGACAGGTCTGGGGGGCCATCGAGGGGGTCGCGCCGCACGGCTCGCATGAAGGTCGAGCCTACACAGGCACTGACGACCCGCGCACGTCGGATAGGGTGACGTCATGGCAAGGACCGCAGTGGTGACGGGTGCATCATCGGGCATCGGCGCCGCCCTGGCGCGTGAGCTGGCCATTGCCGGGTGGGACCTGCTGGTGACGGCGCGCCGGGAGCAGCGCCTGCTGGTGCAACAGCAGGAACTGGAGGAGAAGCACGGCGTGCGCGTGACCGTGCATGCCGCGGACCTCGCCAACCCGGACGACCGCGCCGGGCTGCTGGCAGCCATCGACACCATCCCGGGTGGAGCGGCCTGCCTGGTGCATGCTGCGGGAAGCGCGGCATGGGATCGCTTCGAGCAGCTCGACCCCGTGCAGGAGGGCCGTCGGGTGTCGGTGGCCACCACGGCCACGGTCGAGCTGGTGGGCCAGGTGTGGCCGGGCATCTTGGCCCGCGATGACGGCCTGCTGATCATCGTGTCGTCGCTGGCCGCATGGCAACCCACGCCGTACATGGCGACCTATGCCGCGGGCAAGGCGTTCCAGCGATCCTTCGCCGAGGCCCTGGGCGCGGAGGCCGCCGCCGCGGGATCGAGCGCGCGCGTGCTGGCGCTATGCCCGGGCCCTGTGGATACCGAATTCGCCTGGGTGGCGGGCACCCAACCGCTTGCCGAGCGCGTGCCGGTGCTGAAGCCCGTGGAGCTGGCGCGCGAGACCCTGAAGCGTGCCGGTGCCCACAAGGGCAGCGTTGCCTACGTGCCGGGCTGGCGCAACCGCGTGAGCGCCACCGCTGCCGCCGTATTGCCGCGGGGGCTGGTGACGCGCATCTCCGAGCGCAACCACCGCCCCCGGTAGGCCTAGCCCACCTGCCTCCAGTCGGAGCGGTCCTCGTCGCGCCCGCGCCCGGTCTTGGCGCGGAGGGTCTCGACCCCATAGATCCAGAGCGTGATCCAGCAGGCGGCGGGGTGCAGTGCCCAGGCCACGTCCGGCCGACGGCGGAAGCCCTGGAATGCCTGCCAGATCGTGGGGATGGTGAGGGCGGTGAGCAGGGCGAAGCGCACAACCCCTCCGCGCCCGGTGCTCCAGTCGTAGCTGCGATCACCCAGCGCCTGGTGCTTGTGGAAGTCGCGCACCCGCCTGCGTTGCTTGCGCGCAAAGCCGGAGAGGTCGCTGGTGTACAGGTGCACGATGCCGCACTTCACCTTCGCCACGTGATTGCGCCCCTGGCGGATGAGGCTGACCATCACGTCGATGTCGAACAGGTACGGCGCATACGGGGTGCCGAGCAGGGCCTCGCGCCGGATGATGAAGCCGTTGGCACCGATGGTGGGCAGCGCGCCCAGGCGTAGCGCGCAGTCGAGCCACTCACCCCGGTCGGTGGTGGCCACGGGCAGGCCGGTCCATGTGCCGGTGACCGCGCACATGCGGTCGTAGTTGCCGATGAACAGGCACACCGGATCGTTCATGCCCAGCATGGCGAAGTAGCGGGTGGTGGCGGGGTCGGCGCTTCTTCGCGTGTACCGGATGGGCTCTGTGGCCACGATGTCGGGGTCGGCGAAGGGCGCCACCATCTGCGACAGCCAGTCGCCGGTGGGCAGGACGTTGTCGCTGTCGATGAAAGCGCACACATCGCCGGTGGCCGCCTCGGCCGCGGCGGCCTTGCCGGCCTCGCCCGTCTTCAGCGGGTTCTCCACCACCCGGGCTCCGTGGCGTTCCGCCACCTGGCGGGTCGCATCGGCGGACCCACCGTCGGCGACGATGACCTCCACCAGATCATGCGGGTAGTCCTGGAACGCGATGCTCTCAAGGCACTCCTCGAGAGCAGCCGCGGCGTTGAGAGTCGGTATGCAGACCGAGACCCGGAGGGGGCCCGGGCCGGTGCTCACGCCGGGGTGGGCTGCTTGTCGCTCACCTGGTCCTCAAGGGGCTGGTCCTTTTTGAAGTCGACCAGGTGGCCCACCAGCTTCTTGCCGGCCACGGCCAGGAACTTGGCGTCGTCCACGGAGCGGATGCTCATCATCTTGCGCGCGATGTACTGCGGGCTCATGAAGGCCTTGTAGAGGTCACGCACGTAGTCGAGCGCCTGCTCGTTGCTGATGCCGCACTTCATCACGCTCTCGCGCATGTCGTAGCGGTCCCAGTCCTCGGTGAGCAGCCAGCCGTTCTCCTTGCACTCGTAGAACAGCGGCGTGCCGGGGTAGGGCACGACGATCGTGCCCTGCAGGGTGTCCACGTAGCCCTTCTTGAACACGCGCTTGGCGAAGTCGACCGTGCGCTTGGAGTCTTCCTCGTCCTCCCACGGGTAGCCGATCATCACCGTGATGTGCGGCTCGAGGCCGGCCTGCTTGGCCATGCGCAGGCTGTCCTCGATCTCCTCGCATGTGCCGCCCTTGTCGAGGCGGTCGAGGGTCTTCTGGTTGCCCGACTCGATGCCGTAGAGGATGAAGCGGAAGTTGGCCTCGCCCATGAGGTCGTACTGCTCCTGGCTCAGGTGGCCGGGCTTCATGTTGCAGCCGAAGACGACTTCCTTGTTGTAGCCGCGCTCGATCATTCCCTCGCAGAACTTCTTGAGCCACGCGCCCACGGGCAGGGTGCCGCAGTCGTCGAAGATCTCCTTCACGCCCAGGTCGATGAGGCGGCCCACCTCGTCGAGCTGCCGCTCGGCGGAGTGCAGGCGGAAGTTGCCGCGCGGGAACAGCACGTGGTCCCACACGCAGAAGGTGCAGCGCCCCCACCAGCAGTCGCGGCCGGAGTACATGTAGGTGCCCGGCGTGTACTTGTAGTTGCCGTTGTGCACCGAATACAGCTCCCACTTGGTGAGGTGCCGGTCCACGAAGGGCAGGTCGTCAAGGTTGTGGGCCTTCAGCGCCATGGGGCCCGAGTTGACGATGGTGTCGCCCTCGCGCCAGTAGATGCCGCCGTCGAGCTCGGTGCCGCGGGTCTTGTGGTCGACCAGGTTGTCGAGCAGGAAGTCGTAGTCGCCGCCCTTGAACACGTAGTCCACGGGGCAGTTGGCGAAGGTCTCCTCGGGGTTCCAGCTCACGTGGTCGCCCACGAGGATCACCGTCATCTCGGGGAAGTGCTTCTTGAGGTCGCGCACGTGCTCCCACGACCGCTTCACCACCGGGGTCTTGGTCTCCATCATGATGATGTCGGGAGCCTCGCGACCCAGTTGCTCAATGAACTCCTGGTAGGTCTTGCCCTCGGCGATGCCGTCCATCCACACCACGTCGTGGCCCTTGGACGCCAGCAGGCTGGCCGCGTACGCGGGCACCATCGGATAGATGTACGTGGGCGCGTTGAAGTACTGGAACTGCCGGTTCTGCGACAGTAGCGCGACGCCCTTGTCGCTCTCGATGGGCGGATACCCGATGGCGATCTTCACCTGGTGTGCTCCTCCTGGGTGGTGATTCCCATTCTGGGTTGCGTGGGCAATGTCCTGCGAATGAGGCCCCGAATGAACCACGTGCCATACGCCAGATGGGTCAGCACGGTTCCGATGGCGGCGAGCAGGTAGCGCACCGGGCCCCCACGAAACGGCGTTGCCAGCAGCACCGCCACTCCGTAGGAGCCTGCAATCGTTGCAAAGGCTAGCCGGAACGCCCTCGAGAACAAGCCGGGTATCCATCCCAGCGCCAGGAAGGCCGCCAGCAGGGTGGGTGCGAAGTACGTGGGCCGGCGCGAGGTCTCGGGGAAGCGCTTGACGAAGTGACCTCTATGCAGGCCGTACTGGGCTGCCTGGCGCAGGTGGCGCCGCAGGCTGGGTCGCCGGTGGTGGTACACCAGCACGCGGGGGTCGTACACCAGGCGCAGGCCCAAGTCGCGAGTGATCTTCAGGCAGAGCACGGTGTCCTCGCCGGGCCAGTAGGCGCTATCGAATCCGCCCACCTGGAGGAACGCATCCCGTCGCACCAGCAGGTTGCACGACGGCCAGTCGTCCACGTCGCAGGCCTCGCGAGGCAGGTAGCGGCGCACGTGCGGCCCGGAGACCAGCGGCGAGTTGTAGATGTCGCCGCTCACCTGCGCGGTGAAGGGATCGCTGTCGGGGGTGACGCCCGGCCCGCCTACCCCGCCCACGGACGGGTTGGCCAGCACCTCGCGGGCGTGCGTGAGCCAGCCGGGCACCGGATAGGCATCGTCGTCAAGGAACGCCAGCACCTCGCCGCTGGCACGCTCGGCGCCGAGATCGCGTTTCTCCGCAGGCCCGCATGGCCCGGTGGGGATCACGGTCACGCCATCGGGCGCGTCGAACGCCACGTCGGGAAGCACGATGATCTCGTCGGCCGGGTTGTCCAGCGCGAGGCAGTGGCGCAGGGACTCCCGCAGGTTCGGGTTGTCCTCCTTCACCGCGATGATGATCGAAACAGTCGGGCCCATGTCCTCGCTCTGGTCGCGCGGGCATGCTAGCCGGGTGCGGCCACTAGCCTGCCCCGTCGTGAGCAAGGCACGCATCGGCGAGGTGGTGGCTGTCCTCGTGGGCTACACCGCCATCTGGATGGCGGTGACCTGGGATGTCGTCACCAATTGGGGTAGCCGCATCTTCGGGGTGGCGGGCGATCCCGTGGGGTCCACCTGGTGGCTCTGGCAGTACGCCAGGTACCTCGGCTACTCGCTGGTGGGAACCACGACCATCACGATGTCCGGCGCGCCGATTGGGTGGACGCGAGGCGACGCCGTGAACCTGCAGGCGGTTCTCATCTACGGGCCGGCCACGCTGGCGGCCAAGGTGTTCGGGCCGGTTTCCGCCTACAACCTGATGGTGCTCACCGGCATGGTGCTGTCGGCGGCCGCGATGTACTGGCTGGTGCGGTACATCGGCCTGTCGTGGCCCATCGCCGCCTGGGCCGGCGTTGCGTACATGTTCTTCCCGTGGCACACGCTGAAGGCCGACATCCATGTGACCCTGGCGCACCTCGAACTGTTCCCCGTGCTCGTGATCGCCGCCCTCTGGTGGCTGAAGCGGCCGTCGTGGCGTCGTGCCCTGGTGGTTGGTGCTGTGGGTTTGGCGCTGTGGTTGTCGTCCGGGTACTTCGGAATCGTCGCGTTCGTCGGAATCTGCGTGGTCACCGTGGTGGGGTGGATCGTCACGGGGCGCCGCACCGGGCGGTGGGGATCGGCCCTCGGCCCGGCCATCCTGCCGGCGGCCTTTGGCGCGGCCGCGAGCGCGCTGGTGTACGGGGTCGGTCGCATCGGGGGCGGGATGTCCAGCGGTCTGCCGGCGCAGGACGCCCGAGGGCTCGACATCTACGGGGCCCGGCTGCATGAGTTCTTCCTGCCGGTGGGGGCGAACCCGGTGTTCGGCCGCTACACGGGCGACTACCTCGCGGCCAACATGCACGGCAGCAACGATGTCGAGACACCGCTCTACCTGGGCTGGGTCACGATCGTGCTGGCCATCGTGGCCATTGCGTGGCTGCTGGTGGCGCGGCACCAGGTGGCACCCGTGCAGAGGCTCGCGGTGGTTCTGGGCGTGGCGCTTGCCGTGGTCGCCGGACTGTTCATGCTGCCCAGTCCCTACGAGGTGTTCGGCCGGGCGTGGACCACGCCGATCGGATGGGTGTATCGGGTGACGCCGTCGTTCCGGGTGCCCACCCGATTCATGCCGCTGCTCATGACCGCCGTGGTGCTCTTGGCCGCAGTCGGCCTGGGGCTCCTGATTCGTCGCGTACGTGCGGTGTTGCCCTCGGCGCGCGTGCGCACAGGGGCCACCATCGCGGTGTGCGCGGTGCTCGCCGCGCTCAGCTTCGCGGAGCTCACCACGGTTCCCCCGGGTGCCACCTACGACGTCGGCGAGAAGGCGTGGGTGCCGCTGGTGCGACGCGCTCCGGAGGGCGTGTTGGCGCAGTACCCACTCGGTGGATCCGTGGCGCCGGAGGACCCCGAAAACCTCCTGCAGCAGACCTTCCACAAGCGTCCTCTGGGCTTCAACGCACCCGAGGGCACGCTGGCCGAGGAGCTGCGCACCGAAGTGATCGACCCCACTGCGCCGGGGACCCCGGAGCGCCTTGCGGGCCTCGGCGTGACAGCCGTGACTCTCTGGCCGAAGGAGCAGGAGCACGAGGGCGTGATCATCCCGGCCCGCACGTCACTGGGCCATGGCTATCGCCTCATCGGCCGGGTGGCCGATGGAACGTCTGTGTGGCAGGTGGTAGCGCGCCCCGTGCCGGCCGTGGCCATTCCGTGGACGGGTTTCGGGCGGTTGGAGCTCAAGGGCCGGCCGCAGCCGCGCAGGTGGATGATCGCTCGCGACGGCGAGGTAGCCATCTACAGCCGCACCGGAGGCGTGGTGGATGCATCGTTCCTGGTGGGCTCGTGGCAGCGCCCGCGCGCGCTGCGGGTCGCCGGTGCTGGTGGAGCGGTTGGACGCCGCCTGCCCGCGTGGAAGGACACCCGGGTGACGCTGCGCCTGCGGGTGCCCGCCGGGCTCTCGGGCCTGCGCTTGGCCGTGCGCCCGGGGCCCAGCCGCGGGCCGCAGGGACAGCCGCTCGCGCTGTACATGACCCGGTGGAGCTTCCGGGCGGCGCCGGCATCGGACGTGCCTGCTCTGCAGGCACAGCCCCTGCCGCCGGGGGGCTGAGTCAGCCCAGAAGGTCGTCCAGCTCCCGGCGTGCAATGTGGTCGACGTCGTACCGCGAAACGTCTGCCTGCCCGCGCAACCCCAGCACCGTTGCTTCATCCGGGTGGTCGATGAGGTGAGCGCATCGGGCCGCCAGCGCGCGCCAGTCGCCCCTGGGCGCGGTGACCAGGCCCTCGGGAAAGATGCCGCGGTACACGGGCAGGTCGTAGCAGGCGACCGGGGTACCCACCGATAGCGCCTCGCACAGGGCGATGCCCCAGCCCTCTTCGTAGCTGGGGAACATGAACACCTGCGATGCGGCGAGAACCTCCGCCTTTTCCTCCTCCGTGACAAACCCTAGCCAATCAATGCGGTCGGCGACCCCCAACTGGCGTGCAAGCGCACGCGCCGGGTCTGCCTCCGGCCCGGTTCCGACGATCGCCATCCGTGCCGATGGGCGGGTGCTCGCAACCAGATGGAATGCGCGTATGAGGTCGCGCACGCCCTTGGTGGGCACCAGGCGCGCCACGAAGGCGCACGCATAGCGTGGCTCGGCCGGCCTGGGGACCGGGGTTGTCGGTAACGCGATTCCCACGTCGGTACGCGCCACGCGCTGCCAGCCGGATGGATCGGTGATCGTGACGTCATTGCTCACGAACGCGAGGTCGAGCGTGCGGCGCAGCCACGCCACCCCCATCGACTCGCCTGCGAGGGCCAGCGCCGTGCGCATGCCGGGGGGTCGCCCCTGTGAACTGCTGAGGTGGTACACGAAGCCCGCGCGCCGGCGTGCCCGCGCGCCGGACACCGCGGCCGCATCGGGAACGAAATGACTGCCGGCGATGGCCACGTCGACCCGGCCCAGGCGGCGTGCCGCGCGCGCGGCCGGCACCAGACGGCGCAGGTACTCCGCGGCCATCAGGGGCGGCGCATGCGTGGGGGCGAACGTGCGAAACGTGCTGAGGCGGGCCGTCGGCAGGAACTCCCGCACGAGGGGCGTAGCGCCGGTGGGGCAGACCACGCAGATGTCGGCACCGTCGGACCATCGGCGAGCCGAGGTGAGCAGGTGCATGTCCCCGCCGCTTGCCCCGCTGGTCCACGCCGCCATCGACAGCAGCAGCCGTGGGCGGGCTGTCGTCGTCACGCTGGCTCGGTGGCGTCGGCGGGGTCGCTGGCGTCGCCGCCCACGCCGCGCATGCCCACCACGTTCAGGGCGATCAGCACAAGTGCTGCGGCCAGGTTTACGTACAACACCTGCCACAGCGTCGCATGGAACAGGATGAGGCCGACGATCTGGCCGATGCCGACGGCCAGCGCGAAGTAGGCGCTGCGGTGGTGATGCCGGGTGACGTGGTAGTTCACCTGCAGGGTCCCCACTGCCAGCAGGGTCATGCACGCGCTGTAGAGGGGAAGGATCGGGATAGCTTCTGCGTAGTCCGATCCGTAGAGGAAGTGCACGATGGGCTCGGCGAAGAGCCAGGTGAAGATCGTGAACAGCACGCCGAAGCCCAGCGTGACGAGTTCGGATCGAACAAGGATGTCGCGGGATCCCCGCTCGCGAGCAGCTCGCGCGGCCACCCGGGACTGCACGACGGGGATGATGGCGCTCGGCACGACCAGCGCCACCTTGGCCACAAGTCCGGCAGACGCGAACGCGCCCGCCACTTCGGGGGCCAGCGCTCCCTTCACCACGATCACATCGACGTTGGCCAGCGACGTGATGGCGGTGAGGCCCAGCACGGTGGGCACCACGCCCACCAGCGACGTGCGCACGTCGTGAAGGTTGACGGGGCCGACCAGCGCAAGACGTCCGCGCAGGAAGCCCCAGCACACCGCCAGCGTGATGGCGGCGCCAACAAGGGTCATGCCCATGGCACCCGACAGGCGCATGCCGGCCAGCAGCGCAAGCACGAACAGCACGAGGCGGCCCACTGCGCCGCTTAGCGGCGCGAGCGAGTAGGGCACGTAGCGCTGCTGGCCCTGGATTGCGCCGAGCAGGACCATCGAGGGGATCGCGACGCCGAGTGTTGCGGCGGTGAGCGCCACCGGCACCCAGTTGCCCACCTGCAGTACCTCGGCCAGCCAGGGCGACAGGATGATGCCCACCACCGCCAGGCATGCCGCGATGATGGTGGTGACCAGGACGACGGCACGCGTGATGACCCCAGCCTCGTCCGGGTTGCCGAGTGCGAGGGAGCCTGCCACCCCACGGGCCGTGGCCAGCTGCATGGCCGCGAAGGGCATGCCCAGGATGAGGATGACCGCCGACAGGGTGGCCAGCGCGCCGAAGTCCGCGGGCCCCAGCCAGCGGGCTCCCGCCAACTGGAAGAGGTAGTTGCTGATGTTCGTCAGGGTCAGGCCGACCAGGACGATCAGCCCGGCCGTGGCCGCTCCGCGCATTCCCGGCGAGGCCCCCGAGGTTCGGCCCGTGGCCATGCGAGCGGGTCTCAGCGACACGTGATCAGTATGTCAGCCGTGAAACCCGGCCTACGCGCCAGGGCGCCAGGGAGGCGTGATGCCCCAGAAGATCGTGAAGCGGCCGGCCGTGGCCTGCTGGAAACGGCGCCCGGCCTTCTGCAGGGCGGCCCGCACGCCATCGGCCCCCGGACCGGTCACCGACACCACGGCGGCCTTGGGGTCGCGCTTGGCGGCGGCCAACGAGCCCGGGAAGTGGTTGATCGAGGTCGACGCCACGTTCAGGGCATCGCCGCCGAAGAATTGCAGGGGGTTGGCCACCCAGTAGTCGGCCCACGCGGATGTGATGCCACGGGCCTCGAGGGCATCCGCAACCTGGGGAAGGTCCTCCGTGTACACCAGGCCGCCGTCGGCCACGGAGATCTCGCCGCCGCGGTCGTATACGGCCTTCATCGTGCCCAGCAGCAGCACGGCGCCCACCATGATCACGATTGCCGCCATCACGATCCTCGCCCTGCCATGGAGGGCGAACACCGCAGCAGCTACCCCGATGGTGAGGAAGGGGTAGAGCGTGTAGAGGTAGCGAGGTTCTCCGGAGTACCACGTATACGAGGACGCCGCATAGAGGAAGGGTGCGACAACGAACGCCAGCACCACGATGTCGATCGGCTCGCGTCGTGTCGAGCGCAGGGTCACCAGATCCCACAGACCCCACCTCCGCACCCACACCGCCGCGCCGAGCACGCCGAAGGCCACGATCGTCACGAGCGCGGCAGGGAGGTATCGGTCGAACACCTCGACACCGGATCGCACTCCGAGGAACTGTCCGGTTACAGGGCTCAGCAACAGGTCCATCCGACCCGCAAACGAGGTGACCGGGGGGGTGCCGGTGCCGGATGGCGGGTTGATTCCGTTAGCGAGCCGGAATGCGATGACCGGTGCCAAGCCGACGATGAGGCCGCCAATCCCCCACGGCAGCAGGCGCGTGAGTCCGCCTCGTGCGCTGCCGAAGGCCCACAGCACGGCGGGGATGAGCAGGTACGCCGAGAGGTAGTTCTCCCAGATCGCCAGGCCCGCGCACAGCCCCAATGCAGCAGCCACCCAGTGCGAGCGCGGGCCCTCGCGGCGCAGCACCAGCGCGAGCAGCACCACCAGCAGGCCGAAGATCACCGCTCCGTCGTACCCGCCGTGGCTTCGGATGCTCTTGATGGCCGAGTAGTACGGCGCCACGGCGAACAGCACGGCTGCCAGGGCCCCGCCCCAGCGCGACCCCACCATGCGGGTGCCGAGCACGTACACGAGCACGCAGATGAGCGCTGACAGCACCACCTGCACCGATCGCAGCGCGAGCGGCGTGTCGGGGAGGAGCGCCAGCACGGGCGCCTGCAGATACTGCTCCAGCGCGCCCTGATAGCTCTGTATGCCGAAGTACGCGGGGAAGTCCCCGTGGAGGATGCGCTGGGCCATCACGCCCGTGACGGCCTCGTCGCTCTCGAATCGCGCGATGCCCGTGGTGAGCATCACCAGTCGCACCGCCGTGCCGAAGGCGATGGCCGCGAGCAAGGCCCAGATCGGGCCGTCGATGCGGCGCCACCAGGGCGCCGCGGTTAGCGGCGGCGCTTGCGGCCCAGTTGCCATCGAAGCTTCGGCACGTGGGTCACCGCTTCGAGAACGATGCCCTTCGACATCTTCGACGTTCCCTCGGTGCGGTCGGTGAACGTGATCGGCACCTCCACCACGGTGAATCCCTGCAGGATCGCCCGGTAGGTCATCTCGATCTGGAAGACGTAGCCGGCTGAGCCCACCTGGTCCAGCGGTAGTGCTTCCAGCACATCACGCCGGAAGCACTTGAACCCGCCGGTGAGATCCTTCACGTGTACGCCCAGAATCAGCTGGGCGTACAGCGAACCACCTCGGCTGATCGCTCGGCGCATCAGACCCCAGTCTGCGACCCCCCCACCCCGTACGTAGCGCGATCCCAGCACCAGGTCAGCTGACTGCGCTGCGGCGACGAGCGACGGCACGGCGGCGGGGTCGTGGGAGAAGTCGCAGTCCATTTCCATGATCAGGTCAGCGTCGCG
>JAFMJQ010000170.1 GCA_017853415.1 Thermoleophilia bacterium
TAAATATTCTATAACCTTATGATTACTAACGGGCACTTCGATATAGTCCACAAAATTAGCTGCTAGGAAATACCCATTTGTCTGGCCTTTTAAAAGACGTTCTTTTTCAATTTCTTCTTTTGTTATGTCATGCAATGAGGTGAGAGCTTCTATTACTTCCATAACATCCGCTAACTCTTTAATCAAATCTTCTCGAGATTCTGTATCCCTCACTTCACTAGCTTCCTCTACCAGCTTATTCTTTAATTCTTTGGCAAATTCTTCATCAGTTAAATGACGACCAAACAGTGCCACTCCCTCTTTTTTCATCCTCTCTGGCAAATTACTACGAATCAGTTTGTTAAAATTATACTTTTTCATACTACTCTACCTTATTTTGAAAGCTTTGCCTTAAGTAGGTCATTTACCATTTGCGGATTAGCTTTACCCCCAGTTTTTTTCATAACTTGGCCTACAAAGAACCCAAATAACTTCTCTTTGCCGTTTCTATATTCAGCTACCGAATCTGGGTGAGCGGCTATTATTTCATCAATAATCGGTTCTAAGGTGTTACTATCAGCTAGCTGTACCAACCCTTTTGCCTTAACTATTTTTTCAGGATTTTCTCCCGATTCAAACATTTCTTCAAAAATGGACTTAGCTATTTTACCGGAAATAGTACCATCTTCAATAAGAGTCACTAATTCTCTAATCATGATTGGAGTTATTTTACAATCAGCTAGCTCAATATTGTTCTTATTAAGTTTACCAAATAGCTCGCTACATATCCAATTAGCAACTATTTTAGGATTAACTCCAAGGCTTGCTTCTTCAAAATATTTAGCTATTTCTTCGTCAGCCACTATTACTTCTGCATCATATTGGCTTAATCCGAATTCCTTTACATATCTTCCAATTTTAGCATCCGGTAATTCTGGTAACTCGCTACGCAATTTTTCAATCAAGACATCTTCGACATATACAGGCAGCAAATCAGGATCAGGAAAATAGCGATAATCATTAGAATTTTCTTTTAACCTCATTGTTCTTGTTTCTCCGGTATTGGCATCAAATAACCTTGTTTCTTGCTCAACAACCCCGCCGTTTTCAAGTATCTCGACTTGTCTTGCTGCTTCGTATTCAATTGCTTTAATAATATTTTTAACAGAGTTAACATTTTTAATTTCACATCTTGTACCAAGCCCAGCACCTGCTTTTCTGACTGATATATTAGCATCGCAGCGAAGTGATCCTTGTTCCATATTACCGTCACATGAACCAATACACCTTAGAAGGCTGCGTAGTTTTTTTACATATTCTGCAGCTTCATATGGAGAGCTAAGATCAGGTTCAGTTACGATTTCCATTAAAGCGATTCCTGATCTATTTAAATCAATCAGGCTGCAATCAGGAGATTGATCGTGCATACTTTTACCTGCATCCTGTTCCAGATGAATTCTATTAATTCTGATCTTTTTCTCCTTTCCTTCTTCGGTTTTAATCAAAAGATACCCTTCCTGTACAATCGGTAAGTAAAATTGTGAAATTTGGTAACCTTGCGGTAAATCGGCGTAAAAATAGTTTTTACGATCAAAAATTGAAACCTTATTTATCTTGGCATTGATCCCAAGGCCTGTTTTGATTGCTTGCTCAACGCAGTATTTATTTAATACCGGTAGCGTTCCAGGCATTGCAGCATCGATCAGAGAAACTTGGGAATTTGGTTCGCTGCCAAATTCGGTAGCTGCCCCTGAAAACAATTTTGCTTTAGAAGCGACTTGCGCATGGACCTCCAGCCCGATTACATATTCCCATTTTCCTGTATTTCCTATTATATAAGCCATTTTTAAAAACCTCTCGGAATAAAATCTATATCTGAAACCCCGCGTTCTATGGCACTGCTTGCGCGCAATAAACTATACTCATCAAAAGCCGGAGTAATTAGCTGCATCCCAAGTGGTAAGCCATTTTTAGTAATCGCCGCCGGGACAGAAGAACAAGGAAGGCCAGCAAGGCTTGCCGGAATAGTAAAAATATCATTTAAATACATAGTTAAGGGATTATCCTGCTTTTCTCCTATTTTAAAAGCAGCACTTGGAGCTGATGGAAGTAATATTGCATCGCATTTTTCGAACGCATCGTTGAAATCATTCACAATTAATCTACGTACTTTTTGCGCTTTCAAATAATAAGCTTCCATGTGGCTAGCTGAGAGGACATAAGTTCCTATCATTATTCTTCTTTTTACTTCATCGCCAAAACCTTCACTTCTGGTATGAATATACATTTCTTCAAGTGTTAGGTTATCCTTGCTGGTCCTGTGACCATAACGAACGCCGTCGTACCTTGCCAGATTTGAGGAAGCTTCAGCCGGAGCTATAACATAATACACAGCTAGAGCATACTTAGCATTTGGCAAGCTAATATTGACAATTTCAGCTCCTTCTGCCTTCATTATTCCAATAGATTTTTCCCACATTTGAATGATTTCATTATCTACACCCTCAGTTTTCATCAGCTCATAAGGTATACCAATTCTCATATTTTTTACGGATTTTGAACATGCTGATACTAGTTCCGGCACTTCTTTGTTGATCGAAGTAGAATCTTTTTCATCAAACCCCATCATGGCCTCAAGCATCAAGGCACTATCTTTGGTATTTCTGGTAAAAATGCCAGCTTGATCTAGCGA
>JAFMJQ010000154.1 GCA_017853415.1 Thermoleophilia bacterium
TGCTGCCGAGGAAGTACGTGAACACCTTCTTCACGGCGGCCATGTTCTTGCCGCCCTCCACGGCCAGGGCATAGGTGGTGGCCACCAGCGGGTAGGCCCCCTTCGCCGTGCTGTTGGAGACGTCGATCACCAGGTTGTCGGTGAGCGTGGCGGCGGCACCGGCGGCCGCGATGGCGGCGGTGGTCGGAGCCACGTACGCGCCATCCACGCCGATGGCGGCGGCCTTGTCGGCGATGCCCGCCTGGGTGGCGTCGGCAAGGTCGACGTACCCGATGGAGTTCTGGTTGCTCTTCACGCAGTTGGCCACGCCGGGGTTACCCGGGCTGGCCGACACCGTGGCGCCCCAGTTGGGGGTCTTGCTGCCGCCGGTGCCCATCTTGTCGGCGAAGCCCTGGCTCACCTCGGCCAGGTACGCGGTGAAGTTGTACGACGTGCCCGAGGAGTCGGCGCGCACGCACACCGTGATCGCCTTGTCGGGGAGGGTCACGCCGGGATTGCTCGCGGCGATGTCCTTGTCGTTCCACTTGGTGATCTCGCCGTCGAAGATGCCGGCGATCGCGGGACCCGTGAGGTTGAGCGGCTTGGTCACGCCCTCGACGTTGGTGGGCACGGTGATGGCCCCCAGGAGGGTCGGGAAGTAGTAGACGGTCGCGCCGATGGCCTTCTGCTCCTCGGCGTCGAGCGGGGCGTCCGAGCCGGCCCAGTCGACCGTCTTCACGGTGAGGTCCTTGATGCCCGCGCCCGAGCCCTTGGCGGCGTAGGTGCAGGTCTTCGACTCCTGGCACCAGCGGCTGTAGGCCATGGCGGGGAAGGTGGCGCCCGACCCGACGGCGGCGCCCTCGGGGGCCTCGCCCGACGTGGTGGACGTGGTGTCGGCGGCTGCGGTGTCGCTGGATGAGCTTCCGCCGCAACCGGCGGCGACGAGAGAGGCGGCGGCGATCAGCACACCACCGGCCATCATGATCCTGCGCGTCATCAAGGTTTCTCCCCTGTGGATGGGTGCGGGCGCGGGCGGCGAGGGGTGCCGAAGCGCCTGTGCACCGCGAAACCTAAGGCCCCTCCGGGCGGATGTTTCACGGATGTAACATGTGATTCACAACTTCCGGCGCAGGCCTGAAGCCGGAATCGCCACCTACGCCAGCAGTGTGCGGCCGAGGCGCCGCACCGGCACCCAGAACAGCACGGCGGCGAACGCGCTGAGCACCACCACATGGCCCAGCGTCACCCACCCGACGTCGCCCATCACCAGCTCGCGGGTGGCGGCCACCAGGTGGCTCAGCGGCAGGCACCAGCCGATCACCTGCGCCCACCCGGGCAGCGCGGTGAACGGGAAGAAGATGCCGCCGAACAGGAACATGGGCGTCATCACGCCCGTCCAGAAGATGTTGAAGTGCTCGATGTTCGAGGTGAACGACGTGTAGGTCATGCCCAGCACCCCGAAGGTGAGCGCGCCGATGACGAACACCAGCGGGCAGAGCAGCGCCCACCAGCTCTCGATGAGCCCGAAGGGCGCCATCACGATGAGGAACACCACGCCGTAGATGGTGCCGCGGGTGGCGCCCCACATGTATTCGCCCACCACGACGTCGCCCACCGAGAGCGGGGTGGTGACCGCCGCCTCGAACACCCGGCGCACGTGGATGCGCACGAAGGCGTTGTAGGACGTCTCGAGGATGGCCCCGAACATCACGGCACTGGCCGCGATGCCCGGCGCGATGAACATGACGTACGAGACGCCGTCCACCGAGGTGAGGTAGGCGCCGAGCCCCAGGCCCATGATGGCCAGGTACGCGATGGCCTCCACGAAGCGCGGGCCCAGCGTGGTGAGGATCGTCTTTCGCCCGACGGTGGCGTTGCGGGCCCAGAAGCGACCCGCCCCGCGCAGCGACAACGGCTGGGAGGTGGCGCTCAGCCCAGGCCCTCGAGGGCCTCGCGGAAGTCGTCGGCAAGGCCGGTGTGCCCATGGGCCAGCGCGGCGTCGATGCCGGCCAGGTAGGCGTCGGCGGCGGCGTCGGTGTCGCCGAGGGCGGCGAGGCACTCGGCCAGGTGGCCGTACGCGGCGCCCTCGTCGGTGGCCATGTCGAGGTAGGCCCGGTACTGCGGCACGGCGTCATCCCACCGCTCGGCCTGGCGCAGCGCCACGGCCAGGCCGTAGCGGGCCCGGGGCTCGTCGGGGTTCTCGGCCACGAGGTCCGTGAACCAGGCGATGCGGTCGATGGCCACCGGCTAGGCGGGGATCGCGGGGCCCACCACCACCTCGCGATCGGGCGCCGCGAGACCGGCGCGCCATGCCGCGAGCAGCGTGGGGGTGTCGAGGTCGAGGCCGCCGAGGGCGTTCACGATCTGCCCCTCGGGGAGCGTGTCGGCGTAGAGGAGCTCCACTGCGACGAGCCGGTCGTCGGCGTCGTAGTGGGGGAGGACCGGATACGCCTGGGTGTCTGCACCCGCACCCGCGTCGGCGGGCGGATCGACGATGTCGATCCACATGGCGTGCGCTTCGCTGTCGTAGAGCGCCCTCACGGTCGCCGCCCCCTCTCCCCGATGATGGTGATGACGAGATCGGGCTCATCCCCGGCAAGCACCACCGTCACGCGACGGCCGCGGATGAGCCCCATGACCTCGATGTTGCCGCGCTCATCCCGAGATATCCAGCCCGC
>JAFMJQ010000155.1 GCA_017853415.1 Thermoleophilia bacterium
ATGTACGCCCTCGTGCTCACGGTGGGGCTGGCCACCCAGTGGTTGTTCCTCTCTGCCTGTGAGCGCGGGGGCACGTGGCGGTGGCTGGCCTACGGTGCGGTCTCGCTTCTGGCGGTCTACGTGCATTTCTTTGCCCTGCTCACGATCGGGGTCCAGGCACTGGTGGCGGTGGTCGTGGTCTGGCCAAACCGGAGACGGCTGCTTGGCGCGTGGGCCACGGTCCTTGGGGTGCTGGTGCCGGTGGTTGCCCGGCAATTGCCCGCGATCACGCGCGACGTTGCCGGCTCGGCATCCAAGTTCGCGGGCGGGCGGTCGCTCTTGGCCGAGCGTCAAGGGATCCTCACCTACGCGTACACGATGAACGTGACCCCCGCACCCCTGGCCCTCGTGCTATTCGTGGGGACCGCGCTGGTCCTGCTGGCCACGTGGGTGCTGCTCTCACCCGCGGCTGGCAGAATTGTGGCGTCGTGGAGGGAGGTCGTGGTCCGGGGACTGCCCGCTCCAGACCGGGGGGCTGTGGCGCTGTGGGCACTTGCCTACGGCCCGGTTGCCGGGTTCGGGGTGGCGTCGATGATCCTTGGTGCCGGGCTCTTTGCCGACCGCTACTTCATCGCCTCGGTGCCACTCATCTACGGGACCGCTGCTGTGGCCGTGGTGTGGGTGCTGGACCGCAGGAAGTGGGTTGGTGCGTCGCTGGTTGCGCTGTTGGGGGTTGGCGCGGTCACCGGGACGGTGTACCAGGCAACCGTGCCCGTCAAGGACGATTTCCGGACCGCCATGGCGATGCAGCGGGCGGGGCGCGGTACCCGGGATGCGGTGGTGCCGGTACCGCAGTTCCTGTCCTATCCGGTCGGCTACTACTCCGCTCCCGGACTGGACATCGTCTTCGTGGACATGGAACGCCCCCCGGTGGACTACGCGGTTAAGTTTGCGGGGCGAACCGGGGTATGGCTGGTCACCAACCTGCCGGGAGACCCGCCACCGCTCAAGGATGTCCGCGATTGGCTCGCCGAACACGGGCGCTTGGGTGTCGATGAGCGACTTGCGGGCGGCGTGCAGCTGCAACGGTGGATCCTTGATGAGGAGCTCAAAAGCTCGCCGGAACTCGTGATCGAGCTTCCTGAGGCGGGACGCTAGGATGCGTAGCTCTGGACATCCGGGGTCAGCGGTTCTTGGCAGGAACGTTACTCGAGGCAAGGGTTCCCCGCATGACGGCTTCGTAGAAGTCCCCTTGGGCGGTCGCGACGGCGTCCCACGTGCGACCGGCGACAGCGGCACGTCCACGGCAGGCAAGCAGGAGCCTCCGGTCATGGTCGTGCCAGAGGTCGAGGCAGGCATGGCCAAGGGCATACGGGTCATCCGGGGGCACCAGGACCCCGCCCTCACTTGCGACCTCGCGGAACTCCGGGATGTCGGTGGCGACGAGCGCGCGTTCAGCCGCCAGTGCCTCGATGGCGGCGATGCCGTAGGTCTCGTACCGGGAAGGCAAGCAGACGATGCGCGCGTCACGGAAGAGGGCGCGCTTCGGCTCGCCACTGACGCGCCCGGCAAACCGCACCGTGTGGTCAAGTCCGAGGGTGGTCGTCAATTCCCGCAGTGCGTCGCGTTCCCGGCCGTCGCCGGCGATCACGAGGGGCGGCCGTGCGGCTGGCGACATGCGTGCCCACGCTTGCAGGAGGGTATCGATGCCCTTCTGGTGGCGGTCGAGCCGCCCGATGAAGAGGACGTGCGCGCCCAAGGGATCCCCGCTCCCGGGCACCGCGAAGTCCCCGGGATCCAGACCTTGCGGGATGACCGTGACGGTGGCCCGGGGAGATTCCCGTCGGAGCGTTTCGGCGCCGTGGTCGGTCAGCGCAATCAGGTGCCGGTAGGCAGGCAGCAATGCCGAGGCAAGCCGGTCGAACGGCAAGCGGTACTTCCGGGCCATCTGGTTGGCAAAGAGGAACTGGGCCGATCCGATCACCGGTGCCCGCGACCATCGCGGGGCGAGTGTCGGGCCGACGGGAGTGGTGAAATCCTCGACCAGGAGGTCATGCGCGACGAGCCTCGCCATGAGCGGCTGGAGGGCGACGAAGCTGAGGATGTTCAGCGGGAATGGCCCCGCCCCGAGGCGCCGGTAGCGGAGCCGGCCGGTCGTGACCGGTTCGGCATGGGGAACCGCACCCCGGTACGTCCCGGTGACGACCGTGATCTCCCATCCCCGGGTGGAGGCGAGGGAACGGTTTACCTCTCGAGTGCGCCGGGCCTGTCCGCCACCCCATGGGTTGCCGAGGTCGTCGAAATCGAAGTGCAGGATGCGCACCCGTGGAGCGTAGCACCCGACGCCAGGGATGATCAGCCCACGGGCATGATGGTGTGCACGGTGGATCAGGGGGATTGATCGTGACCTGGGTATTTGAGGACGCCACAACCGGACGCTGGATCCTTGAGGGGATCGCGAGCCTCGCCCTGCTGCTTGGGGCCGCCGACGGTGCGCGGCGAGGTGGTGTGCGGGCAAACATCGGCATGGTGGTCTTGCTGCTGTCCCTGAACGCCGGGTTGCGGGGCTATGGCGTCGCTGGGGCGTGGATCGGCGAGAGGTTTGGCTTGCGGGATCAGGTGGCCGAGAGCGTGGGGTTGGTGGGTTGCGTGCTTGCCAGCCAGATCGTGTTCGGT
>JAFMJQ010000156.1 GCA_017853415.1 Thermoleophilia bacterium
GGGCACGCGCGTGGTGGTGCCCGGCTTGGTGTCGGTCTTGGTCGTCTTCGCGGTGCTGGTGCTCTTGGCCGAGCTCACCATGTACGAGCCGGCCGACTCGGTGAAGTCCGACGAGAAGGCCGACCACTCGACGGGGTTCTTCGGCAGCGGCCACTCGAGGCCGTCGTCGTTCTTCGCGGCGATCTCCATGAAGTCGCCCCAGATCTGCGCGGGGAAGGTGCCGCCCGCCACCGTGATGCCGTGCACGCTGGTCATCGAGCGCCGCACGCCGTCGGCATTCGGGTAGCCCACCCACACGGCGCACACGTAGCGCGGGGTGTAGCCCACGAACCAGGCATCGGTGTAGTCGTCGGTGGTGCCCGTCTTGCCCGCGACGTTGGGCGCGATATTGGCCGCGGTGCCGGTGCCGCTCGTGACGTTGTCGCGCAGGATGCGCGTGACCTCATACGCCACGCCGTCCTGGAACACCCGGGTGCGCTTCGGGGTGGCGAGGTCGCCCTTGGGGACGCCCTTGCCGAGGTCGGTCATGGCGATGGGCTTCACGCGGAAGCCGCCGTTGGCCAGCGGCGCGTAGGCCGCGGCCATCTCGAGCGGGGTCACCTCACCCGAGCCCAGGCCGATGGAGGGCACCACCGGCAACTTGCTCTGCACGCCCATCTTGTTGGCCAGATCCACCACCCGGTCGGGGCCGACGTCGAGCGTCATCTGGATGTACACGGTGTTGTCCGATGCCAGCGTGGCCTGCGAGATCGGCACCGCGCCCCGGTACGAGTTGGAGTACGTGGAGACCTTCACGGGCCCCCATTTGGGGTCGTTGATGTCGATGGGCCGGCTGTCGTAGACCGTCGAGTAGGGGTTGATGCCGTCCGCGATGGCGCGGGTGAGCACGAACGTCTTGAACGTCGAACCCGGCTGGCGCCGTGCCTGCGCCGCGTAGTTGAACTGGCTGTCCTTGCCGTACTGCTCGCTGGTGGCCATGGCACGGATGTACCCGGTGCGGGCGTCGATCAGCACCACGGCCGCCGCGGGGTCGTCGGCCTGCCCGAGGTTGCTCGCGATCGCCTGCTCGGCCGCGCGCTGCAGCTTGGGGTCGATGGTGGTGCGCACCGCCAGGCCGCCGTTCTGCACGCGCTGCTCGCCGTAGCGGTCGATGAGCTCCTGGCGCACGTAGTCGAAGAAGTAGCCCTCGCGCTTGCGCTCGTAGGTGCGACCGCGCTTCAGCTCGAGCGGCGACGCCTTGGCCTCATTGGCCTCGGCCTGGGTGATGTACCCCTGGTTCGCCATCTCCTGCAGCACCACGTTGCGGCGGGTGGTGGCGTCCTTCGGGTTGACGAACGGGTTGTAGGCGGACGGCGCCTGGGGCAGGCCCGCGAGCAGGGCGGCCTGCGGCAGGTCGATGGCCCACACCGGCTTGTCGAAGTAGGTGAGCGACGCCGCCTGCACGCCCACGGAGTTCTGGCCGTAGAACACCCCGTTGAGGTACTTCGCGAGGATCTGGTCCTTGGTGTAGCGCCGCTCCACCTCCTGCGCGAGGTGGGCCTCCTTGATCTTCTGCGAGAAGTCGCGGGGCGCATCGGGGTCGTAGAGGTTCTTGACCAACTGCATGGTGATGGTGCTGCCGCCCTGGCGCAGGCCGTTGCTGTCGAGGGCGTTGCGCGCGGCGGCTCCGACGATGCGCACCCAGTCGACGCCGTCGTGCTCGTAGAAGCGCTTGTCCTCGATGGCCACCGTGGCCTCGCGCAGGCTGATCGGGATGCGCGCGAGCGGGATCTCCGTGCGGTTGGTGACCCCGGCGATGTAGCCGAGGATCTTGCCGTTGCGGTCGTAGATGCGTGAGTTCTGGCCCAGGCCCACCGGGTTCATCTGGTCGATGTCCGGCAGGTTGGCGGTCACGGCCTGATAGCTGGTGGCGAGGGCCACGCCCAGCGCGGTGCCCAGCACCACGAGCGCCATGAGGATGACCCTTCCGAGGCCGATGCGGCCGTGGCGCGCGCGCTTCTCGCGGCGCTTCCTCAGGCGGTCGATCCTCATCGCGCGGCACCCGCGAGCGGCCGGATGTCCCACTCCACGCGCCCGGTGCGGTAGTCGAGCAGGCCGATCACCTGCTCGGGGCCATTCCCAACGCGGCCCGAGACCACCCAGTTGAGCTCATCCTCGGGGCGGGCCTCGGCACGCGCGTGCGCGGGGGCCGTGCCGCCCGGGGCCACGGGCACGGTCCATTCGGCGGGGATCGCCCTGAGCGACACGTCGGATGCCACCGCCGGGGCGCCGGCCCACACCTGGGCGGCCTGCTGCATGGCCGCATCGGCGGTGCCCAGGCGCGGGTTGCGCGATGCGGTGACGGCCTCCCAGAGGAACGCCCACCCCGAGGCGGGGTTCGCCAGGTACTCCGACGCGGGCTCCTCGGCATAGGCCGTGGCGATGAACGAGGGGATCCACGCCACCACCACCGCGCCGGTGACGATGAGCGCCACCCGGGCCGGTTGGGGCAGGCGGCGACGGTGGTGTGCGGATTGGGTCGTCATGGCGGCAGCAGCGGGCACGGCCGCCGAGTATAGGACCGCCCCGCAAGCGGTCCCTTCGCCCCGGTTGCGGCTTACCCTGCCCTGCAATGGCGCCCTCACGCCCCGA
>JAFMJQ010000157.1 GCA_017853415.1 Thermoleophilia bacterium
TTCGGTGAATCGGTGCCCCGCAGTTATTGCCGCGCCCTCGCTGCCGGGGGTACGCCCTGCCCCATGCTGCACCGAGCCCGGTTCGCCATCGACTACGTGGAGTCGGCCACCGAGGACGCCGAGGCCACCGGCATCCCGGCCCGCACCCGTCGGGCGCACGAGCTGCGCGACGAGGCCCGCTCGTGGCATCTCGCGGCCATGCGGGCGAGTCTCGCCGCCGACGCCGGCCTGCTCGCCGAGGCCGTCGAGGAGCTGGACCAGCTCGCCCAGCGGGCCGCCGACAACGCGGCCGACGCCCGGCGCGACGCCTCTTCCCGCAGGTAACGCCATGGCGGTGTAACGCCGGCGGCCTCGGGCCCGGCGACAATGCTGCCATGAGTGTCACTTTCTGCCATGTCAGCATTGACAGCGAACCGGCACCCCGCTAGAGATGGGGTCGGGACGGTTGCGAGAATGGCTCTTCTCGGAACCCACGAGGCAGGAGGCCGACGACGATGGACGACATGACGACGGGCATCATCGAGATCGCGACGACCGGCACCGAGCTGGTCGAGCGGGTGGCCGGCGACCAGCACCCGGTGGCGATCTACCTCGGGTCGAAGAGCCCGGGCAGCCGCCGGGCGATCCGGCAGAAGCTCGACGTGGCAGCCGGCCTGCTCTCGGGCGGGGCGTTCAACGCGATGGCGCTCCCGTGGGCCGGCGTCCGCTACCAGCACGTGGCCCGCCTGCGGCAGATGCTGGTCGAGGCCGGCAAGGCCCCTGCCACGGTCAACGCCACCCTCTCGGCGGCCAAGGCCGTCCTGCGGGAGTGCTGGCGCCTCGGGCAGATGGACGCCGAGGCGTACCACCGGGCGTGCGACGTGGAAGCCGTGAAGGCCGAGACGCTGCCCACGGGCCGGGATCTCGCCCACGGCGAGGTCGCCGCCCTCGTGGCCGCCTGCGCTGCCGACCCGTCTCCGGCGGGTGCCCGCGATCAGGCCGTGCTGGCGCTCTTCTCGGCGGGCCTGCGCCGGGCCGAGCTCGTCGCGCTGAACGTCGAGGACTACGACGCCTCGACCGGCGGCCTGCGCGTGCTCGGGGCCAAGGGCGGCAAGTCGCGCATGGCGTACCTCTCGACCGGGGCCAAGGCCGCGCTGGCCGACTGGCTGGCCGTGCGAGGCGAAGCCCCCGGCGCCCTCGTCTGCCCGGTGAGCCGGTCCGGCAAGGTCGAGGTCCGGTCGATCTCGGCGCAGGCCGTGCGGGCCATGCTCGAAGATCGCCGCATCGAGGCCCGGGTGGCGCCCTTCTCGCCGCATGACTTCCGGCGCACGTTCATCGGGAACCTACTCGACGCCGGCGCCGACCTGCTCACGGTCGCGAAGCTCGTGGGCCACGCGAAGCCGGCGACCACCATGCGCTACGACCGGCGCGACGAGCGCGGCAAGCAGGACGCCGTGGGCCGGGTCAATTTCCCGCACGTGGCAAGGAGGGCGGCATGACTGACAATGCTGCCAAGGCGGGCGTGGCCGTGATCGCTGTCGTCGCGCAGAAGGGCGGGGTGGGTAAGACCACGGTCGCGGCCAACCTCGCCGCCGCCTACTACGAGGCCGGCGTGCCCGTCGCGCTGCTCGACACCGACCCGCAGGGGTCGGCCGTCACGTGGGCGAACCACGGCGAGGCGATGGGCGTGGGCCCGGGCCTGCTCGCCGAGATCGCGCACAAGATCAACGCGAGCGACCCGCGCCGACTGCGCGCAGCAGTCGATGCGGCCGTGAAGGCCGGCGCCCGGCGCGTCATCATCGACGGCCCCCCGAGCTTCGCCCGCCCGGCGCTCGCTGCCGCGCTGGTGGCCGACGTGGTGCTGATCCCGGCCGGGCCCTCGGCGCTCGACCTCATGCCGGCGGGCGCGACGCTCGACCTCGTGAACGAGGCCAAGGCGCAGCGCCGAGGACGAGGCCCGCAGGTCTACTTCGTCCCGACCTCGGTCACATCGGCCAAGCTCGGGCGCGAGCTCCCCGGCGGCCTGCGGGCCCTCGGCGCCGACGTGCTGCCCGGGTTCTCGCGCAGGAGCTCGTTCGCGACGGCCACCGTGACCGGCAGGACCGTCGTCGAGAAGGCCCCACGATCAGAAGCAGCCAACGAGGCCCGGGCACTCATGCGGGCCATCGAGAAGAGGAGGAAGCGATGAGCACGTCGAAAGCAGCCAAGGCCACGCTGGCGATGTTGGCCCGGCGGGAAGCGCACGGGGGCGGGCAGGCGCCGGCCAAGAAGGCCCGGCCGACGGTCGCCGCGACGGCCACCGGGGCGCCTGTTCGGGATCACCGGCTCGGCCTGCGAGTCACCGAGGAGGCCAGCCAGCAGCTCGCCGCGCTGCTCTACGCCTCGCCGGGGGCCTCGATCGCCGACGTGATCGAGCAGGCGCTCGCCACCGAGTACCAGCGACGCCGGCGCGAGCTTCGCCCAGCACCCGAGACGTTCAAGCCGAAGCGGGGCAGGCCGCACCGCAGGTTGAACTAATTAGCGGCGCCGAGTGGGTGCTTAGGTTGCCCCATGAATCCACAGCACCACCGGCGCCGATTTCCCCGCGCCAGTCCTGCACAAACGCTCCCACCGGGGGCGTCGGGCGTAACTTGACAGCAC
>JAFMJQ010000158.1 GCA_017853415.1 Thermoleophilia bacterium
GCATCCAGCAGGTCGTCCACCCCATCGGGCGCGGCCCCATCGCCCGCGAGCACCGTGGCCGCGGCCATGATGCGCGGGCCGTCCTGGCCCGAGTCGAGCGACGCCAGCCCCCCGCGGGTGATGCGCCGGTACGCCGCCAGCGCCCGCTTGTGCGCGTCGCGCCCCGGCCGGGTGAGGCGCAGGATCACCCCGCGCCCGTCGTCCGGGTGCGGCTCGCGATCGATGTAGCCGCGCTTCTCCAGGCCGGACAGCTGGTACGTGAGGCGGTTGGACGGAATCCGCAGGGCACGGGCCAGCGCGTTGGTGCGGATTCCGCCGCGACCGCCGCGCTGGATGCGGTCGAGCGCCAGCAGGTCGGACAGCCTCAGGCCGCAGTCGGCGGTGAGCCTGGCCGACACCGACCGCTCAGCCGTCTCCCAGGCCTCGCCCAGCCGGGGGATGGCCAGCAACTCGGCGTCACCGCCGAAGAGTCCGTCGAGGGGTTCCTCGCTGCCCTGCATTCCCGCGCGCTCCATCCCGATCGAATCTATCCCGACCGGATGGAGTGTAATCACGCGCGCGGCGCGACGGGCTAGTCGACCAGATCCATCGTCGTGGTGATCTCGACATTGCCCGTGATTGCCCGGGCGATGCCGCAGGCGCGCTGGTGCACCGAGTGGGCCCGCTCGGCCGCATCCACCTTGTCGGCCGGCACGCCGTGCACCGTGTAGTGGACCCTCAGGCGCTTCATCACCAGGATGCCGTCCTCCACCTCGATGTCGGCCTCCGCGCGGGACGTCAGGCGGTCGCCGTCGCTGGGGATGCCCCGGGCCGACAGCGCCGTGCCGAGGTTGCCCGTGAGGCAGCTGGCCACGCACGCCACCAGGTGGTCCCAGGTGCCGGCGTGGCGCGCCTGCTCGCCGTCGAGCGGCATCTCGTAGAACTCGCTCTGCCACGTGGGCAAGCCGAAGGTGAGCACGTCCCCGGTCGACTCCAGCGTCGCCTGCCGTACGGGCGGGTTCTGGCGCGTCACCGAGACGCGGGTGACGAAGGCGGTGTCAGCGGTGGTGGCCACGTGGTCGCTCCTGATCGGTGCCGTCGGACTGCGCGGGGCCCATCCGGAGTGGTTCCGAACCCCACGATCTCCCATATCCAAGCATGTCGCATGCCCCCGCACACGGGAGCGCGCAGCACATCACAGGCGAACGGCCCTCGGCACCTCGTGTCGGCTTTCCCCGCGTTCCTGCGCCCGGAGCGCAGCAGGTGGCGTCAGCGAATGCTTGCCGCGATGGCCAGCAGGCGGTCGCGGGACAACGTGCTCGACGACAGCATCATCTGGCCCACCATGTATCCGTTGTCCAGGTCGGCGCGGGGGGACCGCGTCCACTCCACGACCTGCCGCGGGCCCTCGCGCTGGGCAATGGCCACGGAGGCACCCGGCACCCGCACCGGCGTGCCACCGCGCAGGCCGCCGCAATCGGTCTCGGTGTACGAGTAGGTC
Source organism: Thermoleophilia bacterium (assembly GCA_017853415.1). GTDB lineage: Bacteria > Actinomycetota > Thermoleophilia > Miltoncostaeales > Miltoncostaeaceae > SYFI01. The sequence continues at coordinate 1,481 of JAFMJQ010000158.1, forward strand.
AGCGTCTGTCCGCCGCCCGCGTACCGGGCCTCGACCATGGCCTGGGTTCCGCACTCGCCCTCGTCCACGCGGTTGGGCTTCGTGACGGTGATCGACCTGAGCGCGAGCGGGGCCAGCACGGAGGGCGTGCGCGGCCGCGGCAGCGCGTACCCCGTGGCCCGGTAGGCCGCGGCCTTGGCCCAGGCGTTCGGAGGGCGCACCGTGGCGCACAGGGTCTCGCCCCCGCTATCGCGATCGCGAGCGCACACCGGCAGGGTGGCGGCCGTTGCCTGCGTGGCCCCCGCGGCAATGGCGCCGACGAGGAGCATGGGGATAACCGTCCAGCGGAGGGAACGCGTCATGGAAATATCCTACGCCGTCGGTGCCGAGGGCGGCTGCCCGGAGGTTCGGAGGGCCATCAGCGCCGCACCCGGCCGATCTTCACGGTCTTCGTGACGCTCACCGCCGCGGCACCGGTCGGTGTGAAGGTCGTGGCAAGGCGGGCCTGAAGGGCACGCTGCTTCCTGGCCGTCCGCACGGCGGTGGCCAGAGAGCAGGTGATGGTGAGGGCCCCCTGCGCGCGGGGCGACGCGGTGGCGCGGCACACAGGGGCGGTCCGGGGCTTGCGGGCGCCCTTCGCCGAACGGCGCGCGGGGATGCGCCGGGTGGCGCGCTGGGTAACGACCCCGGCGCCCGAGACGGTCACCCTCGTGATGATCGCCGTCTTGGTCACGCGGATCTTCCCGATCGTCATCGAGGCCGCGGCAGGCGCCCTCGGCGCGCTCACCGCCACCCTCACGGTGGTGGTGGCCTGGCCGCTGAGGTCGGTCATGGTCACGGTGTGGTCGGCGGAGGCACTGGTGGTGGGAGTGCCGCTGATCACCCCGGTGGCGGAGTCGATCGACAAGCCCGCCGGCAGGGCCGGGCTCACCGAGAACGCTGCGGTTCCGGTGCGCCGCACGGTGGGTGCAAGTGGCGTGATCGCGGTGCCCTGGGTGGCGGTGACGCCGCCGGGGTAGCTCACCGATGCGGTGCCGAAGCCGTAGACCACGTAGCTCGCGCCGGCGCCAGTGCGGCCGAGCGGGTCGGCGCCGTCCGCGCCGACGATCACGTCATCACGCCCGTCGCCATTCACGTCGCCCGCGCCCGCGA
>JAFMJQ010000059.1 GCA_017853415.1 Thermoleophilia bacterium
AGGGCGCTCGCGCCCTCCATGCGGGCCTTCACGCCCGCCTCCATCGCGTTGGCGCGCCAGAGCGCGATGGCCTCTGCAGATGCCTGCCCCACGTGCTGCCCGGCCGGCGGGCCGTGATGCCAGGCGATGGCGTGCAGCAGGGCGAGGCGGTGCTCGTCGTCCACGCCCGATGCGCGCGCGGCCTGGTCGACCATCTGCAGCCCGATGGCCAGGTGGCCGAGCGCCCTGCCCTCGTCGGTCTGCTCCACGGTGGCGGAGCGCACCTCCCAGTTGCGGGTGTGGCCGATGTCGTGAAGCAGTGCGGCGGTCACCAGCAGGTCGCTGTCCAGCCTGGGGTGCCAGGTGCACAGGCTCTGGCAGAGCATGGCCACGCCCACCGTGTGCTCCACGAGGCCGCCGAGGTAGGCGTGGTGCCCCGAACGGGTGCACGGCACCGTGCGCCAGGCATCGGCCAGCACGGCGTCGCTGGTGGCGCGGTCGAGCAGGGCGCGCAGTTCGGGGTCGTGCACCTCGTCGGCAAGGCCCAGCACGTAGCCCCACATGTCCTCGGGGTCGCGGTGGCTGCGCGGCAGCAGGTCGACCTCGGCATCCGCGGCCTCGGCCGGGCGCAGCGAGCGCACGCGCAGCACCGAGCGCCCGCCCCGATCGGTGACCTCACCGGTCACGCGCACGCGGTCGCCCTCCTCGAACTGGCCCGCGAACCAGTCGGGCTCGTCGAAGATGACCGCCGGGATCGTGCCGGTGGCATCACCCAGGGTGAGCGCCAGGTAGGGCGAGCCCTTGCGGCTCATGCGCCGCTCCTTGCGGCGCACCGCGAACACGCCCTCCACGGGGCGGCCTGGCTCGAGGGTGGTCATGCCCGTCACCCTAACGGTCCTGCGCGGGGCAGATCATGTTGAAGTCGCACGTGCGGCAGGCCCAGCCGGGCGTGGGCGCGAACTCGCCGGCCGATATGGAGTCGGCGACGTCGCGCACCATCTCCATGGCCTCGGCGCGCTCCTGGCCATCGGGGCTCACGGGGCGGGTCTCGCCGTCGAGCACGTACTCCAGCACCGCGCCGCGTGGCTCGATGCCCCAGGCATCGCGGGCGCCCTCGATGTAGGTGATGAGCACCAGCCGGCCCGCTTCGGTCTCGCGGAAGGGGGCCCGGCCGCTCTTGTAGTCCACCAGCTGGTGACCGCCCTGGGGGTGGGAGTCGATGCGGTCGATGCGGCCGTGCACCACGTGCGGGCCCACCTTCAGGCTGAACGCCCGCTCCACCCCCACGGGGCGCACGCCGCTCTTCCTCACGCGGTCGAGGTACTTGGGCACGTTCTCGCGCACGCGGTCCATGGCCTGCTGGCCCACGGCGGTGTCGGCGGCACCCCGGCGCTTCATCTCCACGGCGAACCGGGCGATCACGCGGTCGGCGCCATCGTCGGGCACGCCCTCGCGGAAGCACGCCTCGAGCGCCGCGTGGATGGAGTTGCCGATGGCGCGGTTGGGATCCCACTTGGGCGGCACGCGGTCCACCGATGCGAAGCGATACGCCAGCGGGCAGCCCATGTAGCGGGCGATGTCGGTGGGGCTGAGCTGCAGGCCCGGCCGGGGCACGCGCGGCCCGGGGGTCGGCGGGTGCACCGCCACGGGCCCCGCCAGCACCTCGGCGCGCGCCGCCACCAGCGCGCGCGCGGCCTCGGCGGCGTCCTCCACCAGGGCTGCCGCGGCCTGGTCGCCATCCGCGCCGGCCTCGGCGGCGCGGTTGACGGCGTCCTCCAGGCGGGCGCGGGCAGACGCCACGGCGTCGAGCACCGCGCGATCGGGCGCCGCCCCCACCTCGATATACGGCGGGTCGCCCACGGCGGCGCGCGCGGCCTCGTAGAACGCCGACGGCCTCTGCCCCATGCCGTTGTCGCCCGCGCGGTAGGCCGACAGGTACAGGTGGCGGCGCGCGCGGGTCATGGCCACGTAGGCCAGGCGGCGCTGCTCGGCCTCGTGGGCATCCTTGCCGCGCGGCAGCGCCTCGGGCAGCAGGGCGTCGGGGATGTCCGTGCGGCCGCGGTCGCGCCCCGGGAAGTTGAAGTGCACCAGGCCCAGCACCCACACGGCGTCGAACTCCAGGCCCTTGGACTGGTGGATGGTCATCACCTGCACGCCCAGGCGCTCCGGCGCGCCACCGGACGCCCGGAAGCCCACGCCCGCCAGGCCATCGAGCCGGCGCACCAGGCCGGGCGCGTCGATGCCCGGCGCCGACTCGGCGATCTCACGGGCCAGGCGCTCGAGCGATGCCAGGTCGGCCAGCCGGGCCGCGCCCTCGGCACCGCCCAGCGCAAGCGCGCGAACACGGATGCCCGTGCGATCGAGCACCTCGCGCACCAGGTCGAGCGGCGCGCCCAGGGCCGCGGTGCGCCCCAGCTGCTCCAGCAGTTCGCGGGCCGCAGGCCCCTCGGCGAGGTCGGCCAGCGGACCCGTGATGTGCGTGCCGGCAGCCGCGGCCTCGCTCACCACCTGCGCCGCGGGCGCCCAGGGCAGCCCCAGCCCGGGATCGGCGGCGATGCGCAGGTGGGCGATGGAGTCGGTGGGGTCGGTGGCGGCGCGCATCCACGCCAGCGCCAGGCGCACCTCGCGGCGGTCGAACAGGTCGGTGCCCCCGTGCACCTGGTGGGGAATGCCCGCCGCCTCGAGCTCGGCCACGATGGCCCGGCCCTCGGTGCGCACGGCCTTCATCAGCACCGCCATCTCCTCGTACGGCGTGCCCTCGTCGGCCAGTCGCAGTATCTCCGCGGCCACCGCGCGCGCCTGCCCGGCGGGGTCGGGCGACATCCAGAACTCCGGAAGCGGCCCCGCAGCATCCGGCAGCGCCGTCAGCACCTTGGGTTCGCGGGCGATGATGGGTTCCACCACGGCATGCGCGGCGTCGAGGATGCTCTGCGTGGACCGGTGGTTGAGCTCCAGCCGCACCACCGGCGCCTCGGGGAACCTGATGCGGAAGTCGGCCATGTTCTTGGCCGAGGCCCCGCGGAAGCGGTAGATGCCCTGGTCGTCGTCGCCCACCACCACCAGCGAGTCGCTGCGCTGGCTCACCATGTAGAGCAGCTCGGCCTGGGCGTGGTTGGTGTCCTGGAACTCGTCCACCAGCACGTGGCGTGCCTGCGAGCGCGCGATGTCGAGCAGGTCGGCGTGCTCGGCCAGCAGGTCGATGGCCCGGGTGATCTGCCGGCCGAAGTCCTCGAGGCCCAGTTCGGCCAGCCAGTCGTCGTGCAGGCGGAACACCCGGGCGAACTCCACCTCGCGCCGGGCGTCGGCGGCGTCACGGCTGCTGCGGGCGCCGTCCAGTGCCGCCTGCGCCCACGACTCATACCGGCGGGGGTCCACCCGCTCGTCACGGCAACGATCGATGCGATCCACGAAGCCCCGCACCACCTGCACCGGGTTGGTGCGCAGGTCGTGCTCGCGGTCCACCAGCTGCAGCTCGGCCAGGCGATCCAGCAGAACCAGCACCCGCTCCTCGGTGCCCGCCGGCTGCAGCACCGGCGCCAGGTCGCGGTCGGTGCCAAGCGTGCGCACCAGGTCGAGCGCGTACGAGTGGAAGGTGGTCACCCGCAGGGTCTCGTGGCTGCCCGGGATCATCGCCTCGGCGCGCTCGCGCAGCTCGGCGGCGGCCTTGGCGCTGAAGGTGAGCGCCAGGATCTCCCCGGGGTCGGCCCCCTCGTTCACCAGCCACGCGAGCCGGTTGCACAGCACGCGGGTCTTGCCCGCGCCGGCCCCGGCCAGCACCAGCAGGGGTCCACCCGCGTGGGTGACCGCATCCGCCTGCGCCGGTGTGAGGTCCTCGATCAAAGGACACCGCATGGTAAGCCGGGCAGCGGACGCCGCCAGCGCGCGGGATCAGCCCTTGGGGGCCTCCCTCACCACGAAGACCGCGGCGGGCTTTGAGTCCAGCACCAGATTGCCCGCGCACTCGAATACCCCCTCGTGCGCGACGCCGCCCGCGGTGGGCAGGCGAATCGCCGTCTTGCACTCGAAGCGACCCACCTCGGGGCCGGGCTTCGTCGCCGGCACGAACAGGTTGATCTTGCGCCAGACGTACTTGCCCTCCTTGCTGATCGAGCGGATGAACTGCAGATCGGGCTTGGCACCTGCCCACGAGGACTTGCCCGTGGCCAGGTACACCTCGATGCCGAGGGGCGTGCGCTGCGTGGTGCCTGCGCTGTCGGTGATGCCGTCGTACGACATGGTGACCACGCGCGTGTCCCCGGGGGCGAGGGCGCCCTCGGCATTCACCTGGCCGGGCGTCTTGTCGCCGCTCCACGGCGCGCAGTCGGCGGGCTGCGGGGCGCGCAGGGTCACCTGCACGGAGGACCGGTTGACGAACCTGATGGCCACCTGGTCGTCGTCCCCGAAGTCCTCGCAGGTCCACGCAGGGAATGTCGGCGCGGCGGCGCTGGCCTCGCGGGCCGTGGTGCTGGTATCGGCAGCGGGCTCACCGGAGCCGCACCCGGACGTCACGGCAATGGCACAGGCGAGTGCGGCCGCTGCGACGGGAGTGCGGTACGAGACGAGTGACGAGTGCCGAATACCCCGGCCTTCGGCCCCGGTCGTGTTGGAATCGTTCATCGGGCACGCTCCGGTTCCACGAATGCGGATCTCCTCATCATCCCCCCGGTCACCGGTCGGTGTACGTCACGTCGAAGTGCGGGATGCCGCCCTTGACGGACTCCAGCGTGACCGTCGTCGTGAACGGGGTGGGCTTGCCGCGGAGCATCGAGAACGAGGTCGAATCGCCCGGCTCGTGGAGCTTGCGGGACTCCAGATCCATGATGTCGCAGCAGTACACCACGTCCGATCCGCTGGCGGCGTTCTTCCAGGCCTGGTACTGCCACTGCTCATTCCACTCGACCTGCGCCTGCAGGTCTTTTCCGGTGGTCGCGCCGCCCGAGCACCGCACGGTGTCGGGGGCGCTCTTGGGCGCGAGCGTGAACCTGTCGAGGCGGTTCTTGGTGTTCTTCTGCGACACCTCGAAGTCGAGCCTGTAGGAGCTCGCGTTCGAGAAGTTGACGACGACGCGGTCGGTCGACAGCCACGTGCCGCTGCAGTGCCGTGCACTACTCCTCACGCGGACCTGGGCGGGATCATTGGCGGCGCTCCGCGTGGAGGTATCGGGCTGCGTCGCCGAGGTGGACGACTCACCGCAGCCGGCGACGAGGCATGCGGCACCGATGACGATCGATGCCGAGAGGGAAAGGGCGAGCCGGGTGATCACGAGGAGACTCCGGAGGGCGGGGAAGGGATCTCCGCAATCGTACCCGCTCGCAACCGCGACGGCGGCCGCGCCGACCGCGCCAGCCGCGCTGGTAGCGTGCCGCCACGTGACTGACGACTTCCGCGGCGCCCGCGTGCGCCCCTTCCGAGCCCTTGCCTTCGACCCCGCCGTGGCCGGGGACATGCAGACCCTCGTGGCGCCGCCCTACGACGTGATCGGGCCCGAGTACCGGGACGAGCTGGCGTCGCGCAACCCGTGGAACGTGGTGGGCATCGACCTGCCGTCGATTCCCTACGACACCGTGGCGGCCACCATCGCCGAGTGGACGGCCAGGGGCGTGCTGAAGCGCCATGACCAGCCGGTGATGATCGCCTGGACGCAGGAGTTCGACCTTCCCGACGGCAGCCACCGCACGCGCAAGACCATCGTGGCCGTTGTGGGCGCCGAGCCGTATGAGACCCGCGTGGTGCGCCCGCACGAGCGCACGCACGCAGGGCCCAAGGAGGAGCGCCTGCGGTTGATGAACGCCACGAAGGTGCAGCTCTCGCCCGTGTTCGGGCTCTACCCCGACCCCGCCGGCGAGGCCTGGGCGGCCGCGGCCGTCACCGGCGAGCCCGATGCGGTGATCACCGACGACGACGGCACCGTGCACCGCCTGTGGACCATCAGCGAGGCGGATCGCCTGGCGGCGATCGAGCAGGCGCTGGCCGGCCGGTGGATCCTCATCGCCGACGGCCACCACCGGTACGAGACCGCGCTGGCCTACCGCGACGAGCGCCGGGCCGAGGATGGCGCCGGCGCCGATGAGCGCGCCTACGACTTCGTGCTGATGGGCCTCACGTCGCTGGATGACGACGGCCTGGTGGTGCTGCCCACCCACCGCGTGCTGAAGGAGTGGCCCGCGGGCGCGGAGGAGCACCTGGACGTGACGCCGCTGGACGACTCCCTCGATGCACTGGAGGCCGCGCTGTCCTTTGCGCCCGCCGACCAGGTGGCTGCCGGCCTGGTGCTGCCCGACCGGGCGATGCTGCTCACCACGCCGCGCGCGGGTGCCACGGCGGCAGAGCGGCTCGACCTCGCGGTGCTCGAGCGCGACCTCCTCGTGCCGGCGCTGGGCGGCGACCAGGCTCACCTGGCACACGAGGGGCTTCTCACCTACACCAAGGACTCCCGCGACGCGTGGGACGCCGTGCGCTCGGGCCGCGCCGCCGCCGCGCTGATCGTGCGCCACATCCCCACCGAGCAGGTGGCGGCCGTGGCCGAGGAGGGCGGCGTCATGCCCCAGAAGTCCACCTACTTCTTCCCCAAGCTCCTCACGGGCGTTGCCTTCCAGCCGCTGGCCGACTGACGCCTCGGACGCCGCCTGGGTGGACGTGCTCACCCGGGCCGCCGACCGGGCGGCCGCGGCCGTGGCGCTCATCCCGCCCCACGAGCGCGGCACCGAGGTGGGCCAGGGCGAGGGCGGCGACACCACCCTGGTGATCGACCGCGACTCCGAGGCGGCCATCATCGAGGTGCTCGAGGATGCGCACGCGGGCGGCATGCGGTTCGACCTGATCTCGGAGGAGGTCGGCACCCGGTCGTTCGGGGGCGACGGCGCGCTGGTGATCGTCGACCCCATCGACGGCAGCCGCAACGCCCGGCGCGGGCTCCCGGAGTTCGCGGTGTCGCTGGCGGTCACCGACGGTCCGAGGCTGTCGGACGTGCGGGTGGGCCTGCTGCGCCATCTCGGCACCGGCGAGACCGTGGTGGCCGTGCGCGGCCAGGGCGTGATGGTGGACGGCCGGCCCATGCGCACGCGCGAGTACCGCGGGCTGTGGCTGGCCGTGGTGGAGGGCGCATCGCCCCGCCGGCTGTCGGCCGCGATGGACCACCTGGCACACACCAGCCGCATCCGCAGCCTCGGGTCGCTGGCGCTGTCGATCGAGTACGTGGCCCTCGGCCGCCTCGACGGCCTCGCGGTGCTGCGCCCCGGCCGCGTGGTGGACATCGCGGCGGCGATCCTCATCGCCAAGGAGGCCGGGGTGATCGTCACCGACGAGCACGGCATGCCGCTCGACGCGGTTGCCGACATGGACTGGCGCGGCGCAATGGCCGTGGCCCGTGTTCCGCGCGACGTGGCGGCGCTCACCGCCGCCGTTCGCGCATCACTCGACGCAGGGAGTCGCTGATGCTGTTGAACATCGCCATCGGGTTGCTGGTGGTGGGAGTGGTGCTGCTGGTGATCAGGCTGGTGTTCCGGGTGGCCCTGGGCATCGGCAAGTTCCTGGTGATCCTCGGCCTGCTGCTCATCGTGGCCGCTGCCGTCCTCGGCCTGATCACGCCCTTCACGTCCTAGGCTTCGGGGTCGTGGAACGCGACTACCACGACCCCACCACCGAGGCCGACGTGCAGGCGCTGTACGCGCGCCAGGAGAAGCTCACCCGCAAGGTCGGGCGCGGCCTGCTGGTGTTCGCGATCGTGTGGTTCCCCGCCCTGCTGATCGTGCCCGAGGTGTTCAAGACGGGCGCCATCACGTCGCTGTTCATCTCAACCATCGCGGCGGTGGCGGTGATGGTCATCCTCGAGCACACGTGGCTGAAGCCGCGCGCCACCGAGCGCAACCGCTACGGCTACCGTCCGCCGCCGCCGCGGGAGTACCAGTCGCCGATCGTGCGGTTCCTCAGGGACCTGCGCGATCAGGTGCAGAAGTAGGCCGCGCGCCGGGCGGGCTGCGACCGTAGGCAGTGGTGGCGGTGCCGTTGAGCGATACGCTTTCAGCGTGCAGATGTCCGCTCAGAGCGAACAGTCGATCGGAATGACCCTCGGGGAGGCGCTTCGCGGCCGCCGCGAGGACGCCGGGCTGTCGCTGAGGGCCGCCGCGGAGCGCGCGGGCATGAGCCCCGCGCACCTCTCGGAGGTGGAGCGGGGGATCAAGGAGCCCTCGTTCGGAGCGCTCGACCGCATCGCCGACGCCATCGGCGTGGGCGCGGGCGAGATCTTCCTCGACCTGGCCATCGCGCTCGGCGCGGCGCCGCCGCGACCGGCACGCCGCCCCATGGGCTTCGCGCCCGACCCGATCGACGAGATCGAGTGGGCCGCGGGCCGCCTGCACCCCGACGACCTCAGGGCCTTCGCGGCCTTCGGGGCCTTCCTCGCATCACAGAACCCGACGAACGACCAAGGAGTCACCACCACATGAGCCCACTCATCCCGATGGTCATCGAGCAGACCGCCCGCGGCGAGCGCTCGTTCGACATCTACTCGCGCCTGCTCAACGAGCGCATCATCTTCCTGGGCACCCCGGTGGATGACCAGATCGCGAACCTGATCGTCGCGCAGCTGCTGCACCTCGAGAGCGAGGACCCCGACAAGGACATCTCGCTCTACATCAACTCGCCGGGTGGCTCGGTGTATGCCGGCCTGGCCATCTACGACACCATGAACTTCATCAAGCCGGACGTGCAGACCATCTGCTGCGGCATCGCCATGAGCATGGGCGCGCTGCTGCTGGCGGGTGGCGCGGCCGGCAAGCGCATGGCGCTGCCCAACAGCCGCATCCTGATCCACCAGGTGCTGTCGGGCTTCCAGGGCCAGGCCACCGACATCGAGATCCACGCGCGCGAGACGCTCAACCTGCGCTCGCAGCTCGACAAGATCCTCGCGAAGCACACCGGCAAGACCGAGGAGCAGATCCACATCGACTCCGAGCGCGACCGCTTCTTCACCGCCGAGGAGGCCATGGAGTACGGCCTCGTCGACCGCGTGATCGACAGCCACTAGGCGCCCCGCAGGGGGACGGTCACCCGTACGGTGGCCGTCCCCCGGGCGGGCGGGCCTAGGCTCCCCTGCCGTGGGCGCTGTCGCTGCCATCCGGGCCTCGGGGCTCGGGAAGTCGTACGGGTCGGGGCCGCCGGCCCTCGCCGACGTGGACCTCGAGGTGGAGCCCGGCGAGCGGCTGGGGTTCCTGGGGCCCAACGGGGCCGGCAAGACCACCTTCATCCGGTGCGCGCTGGGAATCCTGCGGCCCACCACCGGGTCGGTCGAGGTGCTGGGGCACGACGTGGCCACCGACCGCCTGGCCGCCCTGGCGCAGGTGGGCTACGTGCCGGGCGACCTCGGGATGATCCGCCAGGTATCGGGGCGGCGCATGCTCGACGCCCTGGCCCGGCTGCACCCCCGCCCGCCGGTGCTGCGCGATCGCCTGCTGACGGCGCTCGACCTCAGCCAGGCCGACCTCGGCAAGCGCATCCGCGACTACTCCACCGGCATGCGGCAGAAGCTGGGGCTGGTGGCCGCGCTGCAGCACGACCCGCCGGTGATCATCCTCGATGAGCCCACCGCCGGCCTCGACCCGGTCATGCAGGCGCGGTTCCTGCAGGTGCTCGACGAGCGCGCCCGCGAGGGCCGCACGGTGTTCTTCTCGAGCCACGTGCTGGGCGAGGTCGATGAGCTCTGCGACCGCGTGGCGATGGTGCGGGGCGGCCGGCTGCTGCTGGTGCGCGACGTCGACGAACTGCGCCGGGCGCGCATGCGCACGGTGGAGGTGCTGTTCGACGGCGATGTCGATCCGGCCACCTACCGGGTGGACGGCATGGGCGATGTGCGCGTGGAGGGCCACGTGCACCACTTCACCCTGTCGGGCGACCCGGGCCCCCTGCTCACCGGCCTCGGCCCCCTCTCCCCCCGCGACATCACCATCGAGGCCGCGCGGCTCGAGGATGTGTTCCGTTCGCTCTACCTGGGGGACGGCGACTGATGGGCGTGGTGCTCTCCCTCGCCCTCATGCGCTCGATGCGGCGCACGCTGCTGCTGGGCATTGCCCTCGGGGCCTTCCTCTTCCTCGTGGGGCTGTCCTACTCGTCGGTGGACGAGAACCAGATCCGCAGCCTCGTGGAGTCGCTGCCGCCCGCGCTGCAGGCCTTCGTGAAGGGGTCGGACATCGCGAGCCCGTCGGGCTACCTGGGATCCACCTTCATCCACCCCATCACCCTGTCGATCATGGCCGCCACGGCCATCGCGGGGGGCGCGGCATCGGCACGCGACGTGGAGACCGGCGTGGCCGAGCTGATGCTGTCGCGCCCGCTGCGGCGCACCGCCTGGCTCGGCGCCGAGCTCATCGCGATGCTCGTGCAGGTGACCGTCGTGGCCGTGATGGGGCTGGTCGGGGCGCTCATCGCCATCACCACGGTGGACGCCCTCGCGCCCGTGTCGGCCGGCTCGCTGTTCCTCACGGCCCTGCCCCTCTGGCTGCTGTTCGCCGGCATCGGGGCGGTCACCGCCCTGGCGGCGTCGCTGTCGCGCACCGGCGCCAAGGCGATTGGCTGGGGCACGGCCTTCGCGCTTGTGGCCTACGCCCTCGACTACCTCGCGCAGGTGTGGGGCGTGGCCGAGCCACTCGGCCCGCTGTCGGTAATGCACTGGTACCGCCCCGCCAGCATCCTGGGCCAGGGCACGGTGCCCGGATCCACCTGGGCGGTGCTCATCGGCGTGGCCCTTGTGGCCGGTGCGCTGGCGCTGGCCATCACCTCACGGCGCGAGGTGGCGCCGTGAGGTGATGCCGCCGCGCGCGGTGCTCAGGGGCGAAGGTTGCCCTTGGGCGGGTTGGTCCTGGTGAGGCGCTGGAACGTCTTGTACGACGGCTTCTGCGCGCCCGCCATGGTGAGCAGGCCGCCCGGCCAGTTCGGGTTGTCCTGCAGCTGGAACCACACCACCAGCGGCACCCGGCTGTTCCTCACGAACGGCACCTTGAAGATCTGCGTCATGTACTGCGACTGCTGGGCCGGGGTGAAGGCCACCTTGCGGTACGGGGTGCGGGCCGTGGTGTACGAGGCCTCGGTGATGTAGATCTTCTTCGCGCGGCCGCCCGGCAGCTTGTTGACCTCGGCCACGATGTTCACGAGCGTGTTCCAGGCCGGGAACACCTGCTTGGTGCTGGTGGGCGGCGTGGACGGGTAGATGTGCTGCGAGTACTGGCTGCCCGCGCGCAGGCCGGCGGCCTTCAGGTCCTTGATCCAGTCGATGGTGCCGCGGCCGGTCCTGTCGGACTTGCCCTTGGGGCCCGTGACCCCGGTGATCGGCACGGCCTGAGGGTTGGCCGCCTTGATTGCCGGCACCGCGAGGTTGGCCATCTGCACGTACTTGGACGGCGACACCGGCTTCTTCCCCTGGTACTGCGGGTAGAGGTAGATCTGCAGGTTGGGCTCGTTCCAGATCTCGTAGAACTTGACCATGCAGGTGCCCTGGCCCGGGATCTGGGTGGACCCGTTGTAGCGGGTGGCCAGCGCGCTCATGAAGTCCGCGAAGTCCTGCGGGTTGGTGGGGGCCTTGGAGTTCCAGACGACGCCGTTGATGCCCTGCTTGCCGCCCGTTGCCCAG
>JAFMJQ010000159.1 GCA_017853415.1 Thermoleophilia bacterium
TTCTCGCCCGCCCGCGCGGACGACCTGCGCAAGGCCGTGGGCAAGAAGGACAAGGAACTCATGGCGTCGCTGCGCGATGAGTTCGTGCAGGGGTGCCTCGACTCCGGCACGGCGCCCAACGTGGCTGACGACCTCTGGGGGCTGTGCGAAGCCGCCGGTGACTACTCGTTCAACAAGTCGCATGCCGCCTGCTACGCGCTGCTGGCGTACCGCACCGCGTACCTCAAGGCCAACCACCCGGCCGAGTACATGGCGGCGGTGCTCACCTCGGTCATGGACACCAAGGACCGCGTGCCGTTCTACGTGTCGGCCAGCTCGGACATGGGCATCGAGGTGCTGCCGCCCGACGTCAACCGCTCGGAGTCGGGATTCGCCGTCACGGGCGAGAGGGAGATCCGCTTCGGCCTCACGGCGGTGAAGGGCGTGGGCGAGAACGCCGTGCTGGCGCTCATCGATGAGCGCGCCACGGGCGGTCCGTACACCTCGATCTGGGACTTCTGCCGGCGCATCGACCCCGCGCAGCTCAACAAGCGCGCGCTCGAGAGCCTCATCCGCGGTGGCGCGCTCGACTGCACGGGGGCCACGCGCGCCGGCATGCTCGACGCCCTGCCCGCCGCGATGGGCCAGGCGGCCAAGCGGCGCACCGACCAGGCGGCGGGGCAGGAGTCGCTGTTCGGGCTGCTGGACGACGCCGGGGGTGCCTCGCTGGAGGCCGACCCGCCGATCACGATGCCCGAGATGGACAAGGACGAACTGCTGGCCGGCGAGAAGGAGGCCATCGGCCTCTACGTGTCGAGCCACCCGCTGGCCGATTGCCGCCGCCAGCTGCGGCGCCTCACCACGGTGACGCTGGGCGAGGTGGGGCAGTGCGCCGACGGCCAGTCGGTCACGCTCGGCGGGCTCATCGGCGCCGTGAAGAACATCACCACCAAGCGCGGGGAGCCCATGGCGTTCGTGCGGCTCGACGACCTCGAGGGGTCGATCGAGGTGGTGGTGGTGCCGCAGGTGCTGGCCGCGGCCCGGGAGATCATCGCCGAGGATGCCCTGGTGCTGATCACGGGCAGGGTCGACCAGAAGGGCGAGGGCGAGACCAAGCTCGTGGCGCAGTCGGTGGAGCCCTTCCAGCCCGACCCCGCCGACGAGGAGGACCGCCTGCTGCTCGAGGTGGAGGCCTCGCGGTTCGCCAGCGCCGACATGGACATGCTGAAGAAGCTCTTCAGCGACCACCCCGGCGAGGCCTGCGTGATCGTGTCGCTGCGCACCCCCGAGGGCGAGACCCGCATACGCCTCGGCAACGACTACCAGGTGAACCCGGCCGACCGGGGCCTGCTGGCGTCGCTCAAGAGCATGTTCGGCGAGCGCGCCGTCGCTTGATCGGCGCAGGCGCGCCCGCTTCACTGATGCCGTGAGCGACGTTCCCCAGCACGGCTCGTGCCGTGCCTGCCCCGTGCGCTGCGAGCGCGTGGTGTATCCCGCGCACTGCGTGGCCATCGAATGCCCGCGCCTCTACGCGCACGAGCAGGACGGTGTGCGGTGGATCGGCTGCATCGACAAGGTGTATTCGGCGGAGGTCGACCTGGACCGCCTGCTCGAGCAGGACGCCGTGCATCCGGGGTTCGGGGCGCTGCTGGCCGAGCGCCCCCCGCGCACGGAGTGCAAGGCGGCCATCGACCGCACGTTCCCGCATCGCGACCACGGGGAGTGCACGCAGCCGGCCTTCCGCACGTCGTTCCCCGAGGCCCCCGAGGGCCGCGAGCCCCTGCGCACGCGTCGTGGCTGAGCGGGTGATCGTCACCGGCGCGGGCCGCGGCCTCGGCCTGTGTCTGGCACGTGCGCTCTCGGCGCGCGGCGACCTGGTGGCGGGCACCGTGCGCGACCCCTCGGGCGCGGGCGACCTGGCGGCGCTGCCGGGCGTCACGGTGGAGCAGCTCGACCTGGCGGACAGCGCCTCGGTGGCGCCGGCGGTGGCCGCGATGGCCGACCGGCTGGGCGGCGTGGACCTCATCATCAACAGCGCGGCGGTCAACGCCATGAGCGTGCCCGATGGCCGGGCCACGCTGTCGGTGCGCACCATGCAGGCCGATCCGATGCTCGACATCTTCCGGGTCGACGTGGTGGGTGCGCTGCTGGTGGTGCGGGGCGCCCTCGACCACCTGGTGGCCTCGCCGCGCGGCCGGGTGGTGAACGTCACGTCGTGGCTGGGGTCGATCGGCGGGTATGCCACCGACAGCGCGGTGAACTACGGCTACCGGTCGGCGAAGGCGGCGCTGAACATGGCCACGCGCGCCCTGGCAGCCGAGCTGCAGCCCGACGGCATCCCCGCGGTGGCGGTGAACCCGGGCTGGATGCGCACCGCCATGGGCGGGGGCGATCACGCCGATCTCGCCCCCGAGGATTCCGCCGCGGGAATCATCGCCATCGCCGACGCCCTCGACATGGACGGCACCGGCAGGTTCCTCGACTGGGACGGGGCCGAGAGGCCCTACTAGCCGGCGAGGTCCCCCAGCCGGCGCATGTGCGCGATGGCCTGGTCGATCACCTCGTCGATGATCTGCGCGGCGGGGCGGTCGTCGCCCGCGAGCCCCGC
>JAFMJQ010000004.1 GCA_017853415.1 Thermoleophilia bacterium
GCACCGCCCTCATGCGCGCGGGCGGGTACGGCGACCTGCTCGCGCATCGCCAGGACGGCGGCGACGCCGCCGGCCCGGAGGAGGGCGCCGCCGAGCCGGGCGCGGGGTCGGGGAAGAAGAGAGGAGCCGCCAAGGCCGGAGGTGCCAACGCCGGGGCTGGCAAGGCCGGAGGTGGCAAGGCGGGGGCAGCGGCATCGCGCAGCGGCGGCGCGCGGCGCGCAGACGCCGATGCCACGCCACGGCGGTCGAACGGTCGCCTGGCGCGCGAGGTGAGCAAGATCGAGTCGCGCATCGCCGGGATCGAGGCCGACATCGCCGCGGTGGAGGCCGAGGTGGCCGAGGCCGGGGCGGCGGGGGACGTCGATGCCATCACGCGGCTCGGCGAGCGCCACCGGGCGCTGCAGGAGGACCTCTCGTACGCCATGGCCGAGTGGGAGGACAGGGCGGCCATGCTCGTGGAGGGATCGTGAACGAACCGGGCTTCACCGACGAGGTCTACGCGCGCCTCACCACCATGTGCACGCCGGTGCAGGTGCTGGCCGGCGACGAGGTGCCCGAGGCCGATCTTCGCGGGCCCATCGGATTCGTGTCGGCGGGTCGACTGGCCGTGGTGGTGGACGCCGAGGCGGGGCGCACGCGCACCATCGCGCTGCTGCAGGAGGGAGACGCCCTGGCGCTCACGGGCGGCGGCTGGCCGGGGGCACCGGGTGCGCGGGTGCGCGCGGCCACCGATGCCGAGTTGCTGGTGCTGACGGAGTCGCTCGATGATGTCCTCTGCAGCGACTCGGCGCTCGCGGCGTGGATCATCCGCGCCCTGGCGTTCGCGGTGGCCGATCGCGAACTCTCGGCGGCCATCGCGCTGGAGCCGCGGCTCGAGCGCCGGCTCATCCTCAAGCTGCGGCAGCTCGCCGAGCGGTGGGGGAAGGTGACGCCCGAGGGGGTGAGGCTCGACCTCAGGGTCACCCACCAGGAGCTTGGCGACATGATCGGCGCGGCGCGCGAGTCGATCACGGTGGCGCTGGGGCGCCTGCAGGAGCAGGGCGAGATCACGGTGCGCAGGCGCACGGTGATCCTGCGCCAGATGGATGATCAGGCCCGGGTGGCCACCGACAGCGCGTAGCGGCCCTGGGGATCCTCGTGCCAGTCGGCCAGCACGAGCCCGGCGTCCTCGTACATCGCGCGCACGGAGTCGGCCGTGAACTTGCACGAGATCTCCGTGCGGATGGTGGACCCGGCCTCCACCGGCACCACGACCCCGAGGCCCGCGATGTTCCACTCGATGTCGCGGCGGGCACGCAGGTGCATCTCGATGCGCGACGCCCGGGCATTCCACCGGGCCACGTGCGCGAACGCGTCCGGGTCGGCGTCACCGGCGTAGGCGTGGTTGATGTGCCGGATGATGTTGCGGTTGAACTCCGCCGTCACGCCCTCTGAGTCGTCGTACGCGCGCACCAGCACCTCGGGGTCGTGCGCCAGGTCGGTGCCGAGCAGCAGGCAGTCACCGGGTCGCAGCAGGCGGGCCAGGCGGCGCATCATGGTGCGCCGCCGCGGCGGGTCGAGGTTGCCGATCGTGCCGCCGAGGAACGCCACCATGCGGCGTCCATCGGCCGGGCGGCGCGGGATTCGGCTGAGGTGGCGCGAGAAGTCGCCCGCCACGCCGTGCACCCTGGTGCCGGGGTACGCGGACGCGATGTCCGCGGCGCTGGCGGCAACCGCCCCCGGGCTGATGTCGAAGGGGATGAAGCGGTTGAGCGTGCCCGCCGACTCCATGGCGTCGAGGATCGCCCGCGTCTTGCGGGCGGCTCCCGATCCGATCTCCACCAGCTCGGTGAGGCCGTGGGCCCGCACGAGCGCGTCCATATGCTGGTCGAGAAGTGCCTGCTCAGTGCGGGTTTGGTAGTACTCAGCGAGGTCGGTGATGCGCACGAAGAGATCGCACCCGGCGTCGTCGTAGAACCACCGCGCCGGCAACCATGGGCGGCGCGCCGTGAGGGCGCGGCGCAGCTCGTCGGCCGCCGCCGCGTCGTCCCCGGCGGCCACGTGGCAGTCGAGCCGCCAGGGCAGCGGCTGCGGGGAGCGGGTGGTCACCTGGTCGGGGGGAGTGGCGCGCGTGCTCACGCGGCGTCCCACGCCATGCGCAGCCCCGAGAAGATCTGCCTGCGCTGCGGGAGGTCCCAGTTGCGGAAGGTCGTGCGCGCGGCCACCGCCTGGGTGGCCCACGAGCCGCCCCGCAGCACCCTGTAGCCGTCGCGGAAGAACGGCTCCGCGTACTCGGGGTAGGGGAAGGCCCGGAATCCCGGGTAGGCGTCGAACTCCGTGGAGGTCCACTCCCAGACGTCGCCCATCATGTGCGCGCATCCACTGGGGGCCACGCCACCGGGGTAGGCGCCGGCACGCGAGGGGCGGAAGGACGTCTGGCCGAGGTTCGCCAGCCCGTCGTGCGGGGCATCTCCCCACGGGGCCCAGGCGTCATCGGGCGATGCGGGGTCGTGGCGGGCGGCGAACTCCCACTCGGCCTCGGTGGGCAGGCGGCCGCCGGCCCAGCGGGCGTGCGCCTCGGCCTCGTGGAACGAGACATGGCAGAGGATCTCCGCGGGGTCGACCTCCTCGGTGCACCCGAACCACGTGCGGGTCCATCCGCCTGCCCCGTCGGGCTGCCAGTGCAGCGGGGCGTGCACCCCTTCCTGCTGCCGCCAGGCCCACCCCTCGGCGCTCCAGAAGCGCGCGTCGTCGTAGCCGCCGTCCGCGATGAAATCCAGGTGGCGGCCGATCGTCACGGGGTTGCGGTCGATGCGGAACGGGGCCACCTCGCGCACGTGGGCGGGCATCTCGCAGTCGAGCGCGCCGCGCCCTGCTGCCGCGCCCATCACCAGGGGACCTCCGGCGATCGCGATGGGGTCCGGGCCGTCCGCGCAGGCTCCTCCGGGGGGGAGGGCCCCGAGGCAGGGGGAGTACGCGCCGGGGGGCATGAGCTGCAGGGTCTGCAGCAGGGTCTCGTCGTGCTGTGCCTCGTGCTGGGCCACCATGTCCCACACGAAGCCCCCGGCGGTGAGCTCGGGCCCGTCGGCGGAGGTATCGGCCTCGCGCAGCACCTCGAGGGCCCGGGCGCGCACGGCATCCATGTACTCCCGCGACTCGGCCGCATCGAGGATGCGGATCTCCCCGCGCACGGCCCGGGGGGTCTCGAAGGCGTCATAGGTGGCCTGCAGGTCGGGGTGCAGCGGCGGGCCATCGGAGAGCCGGGTGACGAGCCAGAGTTCCTCGTACGCCGCGATGTGCGCGAGGTCCCACGCAGGCGGGCTCATGATGGGGTCGGGCGTGCGGGTGACCCACTCGTCGTCGAGGGGGGCGACCAGGTCGAGCGTGCGATCGCGCACCGTCTCGAGGCGCGCGGTCAGGAGGTCCGCGGTGCTCATGCCGTCACCTTGCCCGACGGGCGCCCGTGCACCTGCATCGTGCGGCGGTGCGCCACGTCACTTTGTGAGGCGGCTCACCCTCGGGCCGGAGCGCCCATCTGGCGTGCCATGCGCGTCACCTTCGCGCGGACGTCGTCCGGCACGTCGCGGCCGATGCGCCCGAGGCCAACGCCCCGGTCGCGCAGGCCGTACTGCACGTCGCCTCCGGTGAAGCGGCCGCCGGCACGGTCGGCGATGGTGTCCTGCACGGCGGCGTCCACGCGCTTGATCGCGCTGGTGAGCACGTAGGCCCCCATCGATGACTGGTCGAGGTCGACGCCGATCGCCTTGCGGCCCAGCGCACCGCTGGCGCGCATGGCCTCGTCCCCGCAGGCGCCCGCCACCGAGAACACCGCATAGGCGCCCTGCTGCACCATGCGCCTCGCGATGCGCCCGCACCCAACCCCCTGCAGGAACGAACCGGAGTAGCGCACGATCACCCTGGCCCCCGGGTCGGCGGCACGTGCCCCAGCGCGGAAGCCCGCGATGTAGCGCTGCACCGGTGGGATCTGCATTCCCCCCACCGCACCCAGGACCGCCGCTTGCCCGGCGCTGCGGGCCGTGAGCGCGGCCAGGTAGCCGGCCAGGCGCCCGGCCTGGTCCTCGCGGAAGAGGATTCCGCGCACGTTCGGCCGGTCGGGGCTTGCGGCCGTGGCGGCCGACCCGTCGACGATCGCGAAGTCGGTCCCCGGGTACTTCTTCGCCGCGGCCACCACGTAGTCGGCCCACTGGTAGCCCACGGCGATCACCAGCCGGCTTCCCTGCGACACCAGTTGGTCGAGCACCGCGGGGTCGGGGCCCTCGGAGGTCGGCCGTGCGATGCGGTAGGTGGCACGGCCGGCACGCTGGGCCGCCTTGGCGCCCGCGATCGCCAGCTTCTCGAACCCGGCGTCGGTGGGTCCATCGAAGGCGAGGCCCACGTCGAGCGGCGCCCCCTGGTGCCCGGTGGACCCGGATGCGGCCGCCACGGCCACGCCGGCCGCGGCCGTGGCGGCGAGCACGATCGCGATCGCGATCGCCCGCGCCCTCATCGGAAGTCCTCCGCGATGACCCTCGCCATGTTGCGCTCGGCGAGGGCGGTGATGGTGAGGAAGGGGTTGACGCCGACATTGCCGTTGATGAGGGCACCGTCCATGACGTAGAGGCCGGGGTATCCCTGCACGCGCCCGCAATCATCGGTGGCGCTGCCCAGCAGGCATCCTCCGAGCGGGTGGTACGTGAAGTCGTGCCCGGTGCCGCTGGGGAACAGCAGCCGGTTGAAGGTGCCGCCGTTGGCGGCGTTGAGGCGGTCGACCATGTACTCGGCGGTCTGCACCGAGAAGGCGTCGTACTCGTCCTTCCACTGGAGCGCGATGTTGTCCTTCGCCCCGTTCCAGGTGATGCGCGCCCGCGCCGGATTGTTGACGATGGCCAGGTAGAGCCCGGTCATGAGGTCGATCCCGGCGGGCAGCGGGGCGATCTCGGCGAAGAACGGGTGGTCGCGGTCGGTCCAGTTGTCGATGCCGGCAACCGGGATGGTCGACTGCTTCGGGCCCGTGCGCCCAACCCACGCGCGGGCGGTCATGATGTTGCCGTTGTTGCCCCAGGTCTCGCCGATGGCGGCGGGGAGGTCGGGCAGGGTGCCGGTCTCACGGGCCCGCATGAGCAGTCGCGTGGTGCCGAGGCTGCCCCCGTTGATGAAGAGGCGCTTGGTGCGGAAGCGGGCCTGGCCGATGACATCGCCCACGGTGTTGAGCCGGTTCACCCGCAGCACGTAGGTGCCGTCGGGGCCCTGGCTGATCTGCTGCACCTGATGGCGCGTGCGGATGGTCAGCCGACCGGTGGCCACCGCCTTGGCCAGGTAGGTCTTGTCGATGCTCTTCTTGCCGTGGTTGTTGCCGAGGATCACCTCGCCGGCCAGCGCCGACGCCGGGGCGGCCCCGGTGGCCTCCTGCTGCATGTAGTCGAAGTCGTAGACGTTGGGCACCATCGCCGTGCCGAAGCCCGCAGCGTGGGCCTGGTCGATTCCCAGGCGCGCGAACTGGTACCAGGGGCTGGTGGCGAAGAACGCCGGGTCGATCGCGTGCACGCCGAGCTCGGCCTGCGCCAGCGGGAACCAGCGCGCGTAGAGGTCGTCGAGGTCGACGGAGCCGGGCAGGATCTCCTGCAGGTGGTCGCGCCGGGGCACCACGGCCATCCCGCCGTTCACCAGCGACCCGCCGCCCACGCCATGCCCGACGTACACCTTCATGCCGGGGAAGTCCTCGCGACCCAGCACGCCCGCCGAGAACGGCACGGGGAGGTTCACGCCGATCGGCATGATGTTCCAGCGTCGCCGCCACACCGAGCTCGGGCCCGGGTCGGTCATGGGGCGGAAGGGCCGGGTGGCCGGGTTCCAGTAGCGGCCCATCTCCAGCATGAGCGTGCGCACGCCGCGCTGCGCGAGGCGCAGGCCCGACACGGCGCCGCCGTACCCGGAGCCGATGATGATGGCGGGCCACTCCTCGTTGCCGGCCGCCACCGTGCCGCCCAGGGCCGACGATGCCGCGTAGCCGGTGACGGCCGCGGCCGCGGCTCCCTGCAGGAGCCTGCGACGGGTTATGCGTGGAGGTGCCGGGGAGTCCGGGGGCATGCCCGGAAACCTACCGACCCGCGCCGCCGCTACTCGGTGGAGAGGTTCGGGTCGGCCTGCTGGGTGACCGGGTGGACCGCGATGAAGTGATCTCCCGGGGCATCGGCGAGGGCTGCCAGGCGGTCGGCTTCGGCGTCCTGCCCCGATGCCGCGAGGGCCGCGCAGTACGACGTGAGCAGTTCGGTCACGTTCTGGGCATCCTCGGACTCGGGCTCGATCGGCACCAGGCTCACCTTGGCGGCCTTCGACAGGCGCCGGCGAATGGCGGCCTCGTCGAGGTTCCAGTCGTCCTCCTGGCGCACGTACACCACCCCGCCGGTCATGCCCGAGCAGAGCCAGGGGCCGGGGTCGCCCAGCACCACGGCGCGACCGCCGGTCATGTACTCGAAGGCGAAGCCCTTGCAGTTGGCCCGCGCGCCGAGGGCGCCGATGCGGTCGTCGATGGGGCCGTCGGGCTCGCCGCCCAGCACCATGTCGGCGCCGGAGAGGCGGATTCCCGCGCGGGCGTCGGCGTCGCCCTGGATGAGGAACAGCCCGCGCTGGGCGCCGTAGGCGAACGACTTGCCCACGTGACCGCCCACCCACTCGCCGGAGTCGGCCAGCGCCTTGAGCACCTGCACCTCGCCGCCGAGCGAGCACTTGCCCACGCCGTCCTGGGCGCCGCCGGACACCCGGATGCGCACTCCCTCGACGTTGAAGGCCGCGAGGCCCGACCCCGTGGCGGCGCCGTGGGTGAACTGAAGGTCGACCAGCGTGCTGCCCGCGTGCCCCTCGGGCGCGGTCTCCTCCACGCGGTCGCTGAGCTCCTGCGGGGTGTGCAGGCCCGTGCGGGCGCGTGCGATGACGCCCGCGAGGTCGGTACCGAGGTTGCGGTCGCGCGCGGTGAGCTCGTACTCCTCGACCGCCAGCACCGTGGCCGCCTCGAGGGCCTCCTGCGCGGCGTCGGGCGTGCGGTGGGGCGGAGGCGGGGTGAACGGCCGGAAGTAGCGCTCGCCATCCTCGGGGGCGCCGATGACGCGCTCGCGGGTGGGGGTGAGCAGGCCGTCGAGGTCCATCTCGGAGTGGTGCGTGATCTGCGCGAGGCGGTCGGCGTGGCCGACGAGGTCCTGCACGTTGTCCACGCCCATCTCGCCCGCGATGCGCCTGAGCGCCTCGCCCATCTCGGTGAAGTAGCGCATGAGGCCGAGCACGGCGGGCTCGTACTCGCGCGGCACGAAGCGCTTGAGGCCGCGGTGCTGGGCCTCCTCCTCGTCGAGCTGCGTGGCGATGCCCACGTGGCAGGTGTCCAGCTGGCAGCCGCGGCAGATCGTGCAGCCGATGGCCACCATGGCCGCGGTGCCGTAGCCCAGGCGGTTGGCGCCGAGGCAGATGAGCTTGATGGCGTCGGCCGCGGTGCGCAGGCCGCCGTCGGCCCAGATCTCCACGCGGTCGCGGATTCCCGCCTCCACCAGCGCGTGGTGCGCGAGCACGGTGCCCACCTCGCAGGGCAGCCCCGCGCGACGCAGTGCATGCAGGCGCGCCGCACCGGTGCCGCCATCGAACCCAGAGAGGGTGAGCACGTCGGCCCCGGCCTTGGCGATGCCCACGGCGATGGTGCCGACGCCCGGCACCACGGGAACCTTGACGATCACCTTGGCGTACGGGTTGGCCGTCTTCAGCTCGTCGATGAGCTGCGCCAGGTCCTCGATCGAGTAGAGGTCGTGGTTGTTCGAGGGGCTGATGAGGTCGGACCCCACGGTGGCGTTACGCGCCGCCGCGATGGCCTCGGTCACCTTCGAACCCGGCAGGTGGCCGCCCTCGCCGGGCTTGGCGCCCTGGCCGATCTTGATCTCGATCCACTCGCAGGCGTTCATGAGCAGGGACGACACGCCGAAGCGGCCCGAGGCGATCTGCACGCCGCGGTTGCGCGGGTACTTGCCGTACATGTCGCGGATCTCGCCGCCCTCGCCGTTCATGCACAGCATGTTGGCCCGGTACGCGGCCTCGGCGTACGCGCGGAACGGCGTCTCGCCCTGGCTGCCGAACGACATCGACGAGATCACGAAGGGCAGTTCCTGGTCGCCCACTGCGCTCGACACGCGGTCGGCGGGAAGCCGCTCGCCCTCGGGCGCCAGCTGGATTCCGATGGCGTGGCGCAGGGCCACGGGCTGCTCGTCCTCGAGCGCCTGGCAGGTCTCGGCGAACTCGTCGTAGCCGCGCTCGGAGTTGGCCACGCGGGCGAGGGCCTTCCACACCTTCGGGTACATGCGCGGCAGCTTCACCTTGCCGGCGCCCTCCTCGCCGGCGCGGATCTCGCGGCCCTGCTCGGCGAGGGCGTCGAGGCGCGCGAAGTCGAGGCCGCGGCCCTCCGACGCGCAGAAGCCGGGGATGCCCAGGAGGTCGAGCACCTCGGGCGCGATGCCGATGGCCGACACCAGGCGGCCGTAGCCGCGGATCTCGTGGATGCCCAGGGTGGAGAGCACCTTCTCCATGCCCTTCTGCAGGCCGTCGAGCAGGCGACCGGCGGCGGCCTCGGGCTCGGGCGAGCCCTCCACGGCCTGCTCCACCATGGCGTACGGGCAGATGGCGTCGGCGCCGAAGCCCACGGCAACCATGACGTCGTGCACGTTCCTGATGCCGGCGGCCTTGAGCACCACGCTCACGCGACGGCGCAGGGCCACGCCCTCGTCGTCGTGGGCCTCGCGCAGGGCCTTGTCGACGGCCGCCACGGCGAGGTGGGGGTCGATCACGCGCTGCTGGGCGGTGGCGAGGCGGTCCTCGAGCACCAGGATCTCGGCCCCGGCGGTGACGGCATCGGTGGCCATCGCGCACAGGCGGTCCACGTGCTCACGGGTGGTGCCGTCGGCGGGGAAGTAGAGCGGCAGGCGCGCATAGCGATCGCCCCAGGCCGCGATGACGTCCTCCATCACCGCAACGCCCTGGCCGGCGGCCACGCGGCGCAGCTCGGGCAGGCTCACCTGCACCGACGGGCGCATGGCGCCGAGGATGATGGGCATGCGCAGCTCGCAGCGCTGCGGCGGCACGGGCTCCACGCCCTCGATCGGCGGGCGGCGGCCCAGCACCACGCGGGTGGAGAAGTGCTCCACCTCGCGCTCGCGGTCGATGGCCGGGTTGGTGACCACGGCCACGGTTTCCTGCAGGTAGTCGGACACCGGCAGCGCCACGGGCGACAGCGGGCCGAGCGGACCGTCCCAGCCGAGCGATCCGATGGGCTCGGCGCCGCGGTCGGCGTGGAACTGCACCTGCTGCTTGTCGCCGTCGATCCAGCCGGCCGAGGCCAGGAGGTCGTCCAGCGGCACGTCGTTCACCTCAACCGGGGAGGGGGTGTCGTCGAGGCCGCCCACGGGCTCGAGGCCGCCGGCCAGGCGGGCGCGTGCCTCGGCGTGCGGCAGGCCGCCACGGGCGCTCGCGCGGGAGTGCACCTCGCGCTGCACCTCGGGGTACGAGAGCACCTGGGGAACGCCGTCGTCACCCGTGATGAGGGCGATCTTCTCGCCGGGGGCGAGCGGGCGCGGGTCGGATGTGAGCTCGTGCACGGGCACGATTCCGGGCTCGGACGACGCCACGTAGATGTCGGCGGTCTCCACCCACCAGAGCGGGCGCAGGCCGAGCGCGTCGACCGAGAACACCATCTCGTCGTAGGCACGGGCGGCCAGCGCCACCGGGCCCTGGGCGTAGGGCCCCCAGGCCTCGCGGTAGTGCACGTAGAGGTCCTGCAGCTCGGTGGGCAGGCGGTGCACCTCGCCGAGGATCGGCGGCAGGGCGAACTCCACGGCCTCGATGAGCGAGAGGCCCTTCTCGAAGATCAGGCCCTCGAGCAGGCGGTTGAGGTCCTGCGAGTCGGACCCATCACGCGTGATCGGCAGGCCGAGCTGGCGGCACTGCTCGCGCAGCTGCGCGATGGTGTTGATCTCGCCGTTGTGGCCGAGGATCGCGAACGGCTGCACGCGGCTGAAGGTGGGGAAGGTGTTGGTGGAGTAGCGGTTGTGCGCGATGACCCGCGACGACCCGAACGACGGGTCGGCGAGCTCGGGGTAGAAGGCCGGCAGCACCATCGGCTGGCCCAGCACCTTGTACACGCAGTCGTTGGCCGAGAACGAGGCCACGTGGCACGTGAGCTCCTGCTCGATGGCCACCATCGCGCGGTAGCACTCGCGGGACGCCGTGGCGGCGTCGCCGGCGAGCAGCGCGAGCTGCCAGAACACCGGCGGGTTCTCGGCGGCGCGGGGGCCCAGGGCGGACCGGTCGATCTCGCCCTCGCGGCTGATGAGCACCTCGAACCCGTGCAGGCGCGCGATGTCGATGAGGCGGGGAAGCTCGTCGTCGGCCTCGGACGTGCCCTCGAAGAACACGTGCGCCACCACGAACCGCGGATCATCCGCCGTGGCCGGGTCGAGGCCGGCCTCCACGAGGCGCGCGGCCCACAGCGGCCGGGGGATGTCCACCTGCAGGCCCGAGCCGTCGCCCTCGCCGTCGACGCTGCCCGCGCGGTGCACCATCATGTCGAGCCCCAGCAGGGCGCGGTCGATGATGTCGCGGCTCGGCTTGCCGTCGCGCGTGGCGAAGGCGGCGAGCGCGCAGGCGTCGTGCTCCTTGAGCTCCGGGAGCCCGGGCGGCGGGGTGGTTGCAAACGGCGCAGGCGTCGTCGTCAAGTGCAGCCTCTTCAGGTGGAGTGGGAACGGCCGCGCGGGACCGGGCGCGGACGGGCCGAAGAGGTAGTGAAGCCGTCCGGAACCCCCCTGTCAACGGGCGACATGCCCCTGCTGGACGGTACCGACCGCCCCATTGCGGCACCGGATGCGGGATACCATGCCGACACGTGTCAGAGCAGATAGCCGATCCCGCTACCGAAGAGCCCCGATGCCACTGGCATCCGGACCGCGAGACCCTCATCTCCTGTTCGTCGTGCGGCACGCCGATCTGCCCGGATTGCGCCCGCGTGGCCGCCGTGGGCATGAAGTGCCCGGACTGCGCGGGAGGCCCCAGGCCCGGGTCCATCACCGCGCGCACGCGCGGCCTCGACCTGGGGATGAGGACCGGCGGCGCGCCGCTCACCGTGGGCATCATCGCCCTCTGCGTGGCCATCGCGATCGTGGAACTGGCCCAGGGCATCACGATCTCGGGGGCCAACGCAGGGATAGCGGTGGACCTGGGGCTGTTCGGGCCATTCGTGGCCGAGGGCCAGTGGTACCGCATCATCACGTCGGCGTTCGTGCATGCCGGCCTCATCCACCTGTTGTTCAACATGATCGTGCTGTGGTGGCTGGGCGGCGCGCTGGAGCGCTACGCCGGCTCGCTGCGCTTCGGGGCCATCTACCTGGCCAGCATCATCTGGGGGGCCGCCGGGGCACTGCTGTTCGCCCCCGATGCCCTCACGGTGGGCGCATCGGGCGGCATCTACGGCCTCATGGCCGCCCTGCTGGTGCTCGAGCGACAGCAGGGAATCGCCCTGCTGGGATCGAGCGTGGGGATCTTCCTGCTGCTCAACCTGGCCATCACCTTCGTGATCCCCGGCATCTCCATCGGGGGCCACCTCGGCGGGCTGGTGGGCGGGTTCCTCGCGGCCATCGCGCTGTCGGGCTTCGGGCGCGGCCACATGGCCTACGGGCGCATGGCGCCGCTGGTGGTGGGCGCCCTCGGCGCCGTGCTGGTGGGGGGCTTTGCGGTGGCGGTGGTGGTGGCCTGAGGCCCTAGCGGGCCTCGAGCAGCCGGTGCGCCTGCTCGATGAGTGCCGCCGTGAGCGCCACGGCCGCGTCGATGTCGTCGGGGTGGCACGCCTCGACGCTGGTGTGCACGTAGCGGGTGGGAATCGAGATGCAGCCGGCGATCGATCCGCGCCCCGAGAGCTGCAGGCTCGCGGTGTCGGTGCCGCCCTTGTTCGAGACATGCAGCTGGTGGGGGATGTCGCGCTCCTCGGCCAGCGCGATGAGCAGGTCGACGAGGCCCCGGTGGCCGATGGCGCTGGCATCCATCACGCGGATCGCCACGCCCTCGCCGAGGCGGGTGGACGGTCCGCTCTTGGGGGTGCCGGGGCCGTCATCGGCCGGGCAGGTGTCGATGGCCACGGCGATGTCGGGCGCGATGCGGTGCGCGGCCGTGCGCGCGCCCCGCAGGCCCACCTCCTCCTGGGCGGTGGCGGTGGCGTGCACCTCCATCTGCGAGGGCCCGGCGGTGCGCACGCCCTCGAGCATCACGTACACGCCCACGCGGTCGTCCAGGGCCTTGCCCGTGACGAGCTCGCCCACCTGAGCCAGGTCGCGCACGCGGGTGGCGACGTCGCCCTTGCGCACCAGTTCCTGCGCCCGCTCGCCCGGCAGGCCGAGGTCGATGGTGAGGTCCTCCATCTTGGGCGCCTTGCTTCGCGCCGCCTCGTCGAGCAGGTGCACCGGGGTGGTGCCCACGATGCCGACGAGGTCCTCGCGCCCGTGCACCAGCACGCGCTGGCCCACGAGCGTGCGGGCGTCCCACCCCCCGAGGGGGATGAACTTCACGAACCCGCGATCGTCCACATGGGTGACCATGAGGCCGATCTCATCCATGTGGGCGGCCAGCATGAGGCGTCCGGCCGCATCGCCCGCGGGGGCGCGCACGCCATCGATGCAGCCCATCGCCAGGTCGTCCACGCGGTCGCACGAGGCGTCAAGCCGCGCACGCACGATGTCGCGCACGCGGTCCTCCGCGCCGGGGGGGCCGGACGCCTCGCACAGCTCGCGCAGCAGCGGCAGTTCCATCAGCGCCCGGTCGTCAGGTGCGTGCGCCGGCCGGCCCGTCCTTGAACGGGTCGGTGATCGCCCAGAGGGCGAGGTTGGCGGCCACGAGGGTGATGGTGCCGGGGATCAGCCAGATGCCGCCGCAAGCCAGGAAGCCCCCGCAGCCCCCGATGTACATGAGCGTGCTGCCAAGGGCGGGCGAGCGGCGCACCACGAGGGCCCCGCCGATGGTGACGAGCGCCATGAGGAACGCCACCGCACCTGCCCAGCCACCCGCGTGGTATTCGAGCGTGTAGAAGACCCCGCCCATCGAGAACGCCTCGACGGCGACGAATGCCGCGAGGATGCTGAGCACCGCCCCGATGCCGCCGAGCACGGCGCAGAGGGGGCGCAGGCGCTCCTGCAGCGAGGGACGCGCGTCGTCGGTCATGAGCACTCCAGGACGAGCTTGCCGAAGTGCAGCCCGGCCTCCTCGCGCTCGTGCGCCGCGGCGGCGTCGGCCAGCGGCCGCACGCTGTCGATCACCGGCACCCACGACTGGGCGTCCACGGCGGCCAGCAGCTGGGCGAACTCCGCCGGGCTCCCCATGGTGGTTCCGAGCACGCCCACCTGGCCGAGGGTGACCGGGCGCACCATCATCTCCACCTTCGCGCCTCCGGTGCCGCCGAACACCACCACGCGTCCCCCGGGCGCGCAGGAGTCGACGCTGCCGGCCCACGTGGATCCGACCGAGTCGATCACCACGTCCACGCCGCCGCCGTTGGCCTCCTTCACCGCGGCGGGCCAGTCGTCGCCCGCCGTGGCGTAGTTCACGCCGGCGTCAGCGCCGAGCGCCGCGGCCTTCGCGAGCTTGTCGTCTGACGATGACGTGACCACCACCTTGCAGCCGGCGGCCTTTGCCAGGTGCAGCGCGAAGGTGGCCACGCCGCCACCGATGCCGATCACCAGCACGGTCTCGCCGGGCTGCACGCGCGCGCGGCTGAACAGGGCGCGCCACGCGGTGAGGCCCGCCAGGGGCAGGGCCGCCGCCTCGTGCCACGAGAGGCGGCCGGGCTTGGGGTAGACGTTGGCCGCGGGGATGACGATCTGCTCGGCGTAGGTGCCCTGGTCGGGGCCGCCGAGGATGCGGAATCCGGGGCCGGGTGCGCGCTGGTCGTCACCCCATGCGAGCGACGGCAGGATGATCACCTCGTCGCCCTCGGCCACGCCGGTCACCCCGTCGCCCACGGCATGCACGATGCCGGCGCCGTCCGACCCGGGCGTGAGCGGCAGCGGCACCTTGGCCACGCCCTTGCGCACGAACACGTCGCGCCGGTTGAGGGCCGCGGCCCTGAGCGCCACCACGACCTCGCCCGCACCCGGCTGCGGGTCGGGCACCTCCTCCAGCACCAGCACCTCGGGGCCACCGGGCTCGCTCATGCGGATCGCCTTCACTGCCGCTCCTCGCTCGAACTGCGGAACGGGGGCAGGTTACCCGGCCGGCGCCCCGGTCAGTCGGATGGCCGGGTGGCGGCCAGCATGGGCTGGATGCCCAGCGCCACGCCGTCGCGCTGCCAGGTGACGCCCGTCGACCCGGTCGCGCGGCCGAGCGGCTGTCCCGCCACCACCGATGCCCCCTCGGCGATGCCGGGCTCGTACGAGGCCAGGGGGCTCATGCCAACGCGATCACGGCCGGGGCCATCGACCCAGAAACCGACCCCCGCAGCCGCGGCGCGGCCCGCGGCGATTCGCAGCGTGCCGGCGATCGGGGCCACCACCATCGCGCCGGGCGCCGACGTGATGACCACGGGCCGGTCGCCGGCCGGCTGGTACGAGATGGGTGAGCCCTTGGGTGCGGCGATGGGGAAGGCGAATCCCTCGAGCACGGCGGGCTGGCCCGTGCGCGGGTCGGCGCCGTCGGCCATGGTGGATCCCCCGATGACGGGCGCCTGCCCGCCCCACACCACCACCACGCCGGGTCCGTCGGTGGGGGTGACGGCCGGGATCACCTGGGGCTGCGTCATGACGTAGGAGGCGGGGGCCGCGGCCGTGGCGCCTGCCGGCGCGCACGACGGGGCCGGGTCCTGCGCCGAGGCCTGCACCGGGCGGTATGGGTCGCCGCCGAGGGTCGAGAAGAACGCGCTCACGCCCGCGGGCCAGCCGCCATTGAGGCCCTGGGGGTCGTTGCTGGCGCCCACGGGTGCCCACCGGCTGCCGATCTGCGGCAGCGTGACCAGGCCGTCGCCCGCGTAGCGCCCCAGGGTGCGGG
Organism: Thermoleophilia bacterium; assembly: GCA_017853415.1. Classification (GTDB taxonomy): domain Bacteria; phylum Actinomycetota; class Thermoleophilia; order Miltoncostaeales; family Miltoncostaeaceae; genus SYFI01. The sequence goes on from JAFMJQ010000004.1 coordinate 15,025, forward strand.
CCGCCATGGCGATTGCCTCGGCGGGGGTGGCGAACGCGATTCCGGGTCCCAGGCCGAAGGGGTTGTTGATCGCCTGCGCCGGGCCGTAGGTCATCAACATGGTCTCCTGCGCGGCGATGGCCACCAGCGCGCGCGGATCGATGTCGTTGGCGAGGCCCTCGCGCACGAACGTGGGGCCCTGCCCCGCGAGCGGGCTGCCGGCCTCGGCGAGCTGGGCGTCGATGGCCTGCGCATCGGACTGCCCGATGCAGCGGAGGCTGTTCACCCACCCCTCGGCCGATCCGCCCGAGGCCAGCAGCAGGACGATGCCGCCGGCCACGAGGGCGCCCGAGGCGATGCGTGCGAATCGAGGCGTCGGCACGGGCGGGACGTTACCCACGCCGTCCGACGGCGGGGGAGATACGGTGCCGGTGTGTCAGACACCGGAAAGCCCAGCCGCCAGCTGGCCATTGCCATGGTGATCATGGCGGGCGTGGCGTTCATCGCGATCCTCGTGGGGCTCGCCATGGGCCAGCTCGCCGTGGCCGGCGTGGCCGCGGTGGTGCTGGTGATCCTGTGGTTCGTGCTCCGCTCGATACAGCGGAGGGGCGCGGCCTAGCCGGTGGCGCCGTCCGCGTCGGTGGCCTTCGCCTGGTCGTCCGACCTGAGGTCACCGGCCTTGACGATGCGCCAGATGGCCACCGCGAAGGCCAGCACCATCACCACGAGGCTGGCCACGCACCAGGGGCAGATCGCCTTGATGAGGAACAGCTCCGCGTAGAGGAGCCACAGCGAGAACAGCAGGCCGCCCACGCTCGTGACGAGGCCGAGCAGGCGCCCGGGGAAGCCGGGCAGGAATGCCGAGATGAGCATGAGCGCGTAGGTGATGAAGCCCAGGTACGACAGCGACACGCCGGCGATCTGGGCGTACTCGGAGTTCTGCACGGTGGCGCAGCCCCCGCCGATGACGCATGAGGGCGACCCCCCGCTGAGCTTCTCCCACGAGAGGTAGCCCGTGATGACCAGCCCGAGGAGGGCGAGGGCACCATGGGCTACCCGGAGGCGCGTGAGCGTCAGCTGACGGCCTCGATCGCGCTGATGACCTCGGCCGAGTCGACGGCGCCGGTGAGCACCTTGCTGCCGCCCGGGCCCTTGATCACGAAGGTCGGGGTGGCCGACACCCCGGCCCCCTGCCCGCGGTCACTCGCCGCGAACACCGCGTTGGCGGCGGCCTCGCCGCCCTTGGCCGTCGTCCATGCCGCCACGTCGAGGCCCGGCGTTGCCCTGGCGATGCCGGTGAGCACCTCCTCGGTGGCCCAGCCGGAGTTCTCCTGGCCCTGGTTCGCGTAGAGGATCTCCGTGTAGGCGAAGCCCCTGTCCTGCTGGGCGGCGGCCGCGATGGCCAGGGCCGCGCTCGAGGAGTCGGATCCGATGAACGTGAGGGGCTCGATGATGAGCCTGGCGGTGCCGTCCTTGACCGGGCCCTTGATCACGGCGGGCAGGGTCTTCTCGCTGGCGGCCTTGCACACCGGGCACTGCGGGTCGACGAACTCGCGCACGGTCACGGGCGCGCTGGGCTTGCCGATGGCGAACTCCGCCTGCGGGAGGCCCTTCACCAGCGCGGCGACGGTGGCGCCGCCCTTGATCTCGGACGTCGAGGCCTCGCTGCTCGAGGAGTCGCCCCCGGAGACACTGACGACGATGAGCGCGACGACGACGGCGATCACAACCACCACCGCTCCGCCGATCAACCAGCCCTTGCGTGACACTCGGATACTCCTCGGGGTCGGATCACCTGCCCGCGAATTCGGGCGGGTGAATAATCGCACGACTCAGCCGATGTCGAAGCCCATCTGTTCCGACGCGCTTCCATCCATCGGCGGCGTGGTGGCCTCGGCCGTGGCGGCGGCATCCTGGGCCAGCCGGTCGGCCCGCTCATTGAGCTCGTGGCCGGCGTGGCCGCGCACCAGCCTCGGGTTCACCGACTCGTGCCGGGCCAACTGCGTGAGCAGCCGCTCCCACAGGTCGCGGTTGGCCACCGGCTTCTTGCCGGCGGTCTTCCACCCGCGTCGCTGCCACGACCCCAGCCAGTCGTCGGTGATGGCCTTCGCGAGGTACGAGGAATCGGTGACCAGCTCCACGGTCGATCCCTCGGGCGCAGCGGCGAGGCCCTCGATGGCGGCCATGAGCTCCATGCGGTTGTTGGTGCTCGGCGCCTCGGCACCCGTGAGCACCAGTTCACCGCCATCGGGGGCGATGATGATCGCCGCCCATCCGCCGCGGGCGTCGTCGGTGCCGTTGCCCGAGCACGCGCCGTCGGTGACGACCTTGACCGGATGCTGTTGACGATGCGACATGCGCGCGCAGCATAGAGGCGCACTCGGCACCTTCTGCGCGTTCCGCACGGCGGCAGCAGCCATACCGTGGGCCCATGGCCGTGCTGGTGCTGCTTGTCGCCCTGGTGCCGCTGGTGGCGTTCGACCTGCGCCACCGGCTGGTGCCGGACGCCATCACGGGACCGGCGGCGATCGTGGCGGCGGCATGCGCGGTGGCCATCGGCGGCCGTCCGCTGTGGTCACCGATGGCGGCCGCGGCGCTGGTTGCGCTGCCGCTGCTCGTGGCGGCACTGCTGCGCCCCGACGGCATGGGCATGGGCGACGTGAAGCTGGCGGGGCTCATCGGGGTGGCCCTCGGGGTGGGTCCCGGCCTGGTGGCCGTGCTGCTGGGGCTGGTACTGGCGGCGACATGGGGCTTCGGGCTGGCGGGCGTGCGTCGCATTCACCCGTCGGCCGTGGGGCTTCCGCTGGTGCCGTTCCTCGCCGTTGGGGTGCTGGTGGTGGTCGGTCCGGTGGCATTCGTACACTCGGCGCATGGATCGCCCCGTGCTCACGCGCCTGAGCCCAAGGCCGCCGTACGACATGCGCATGTCGGCGGGCGGCACGGCGGGTGGCACGCGCCGCTGGCAGGGCCCCGTGCTGGTGCTGGCGCTGGCCACCGATGCCGGTGCGGCCAGGGCGGCCGTGCGGCAGCGCCCTGACGGCGACCTCGATGTGGCCGTGCGGGGTCCGGACACGGCCGCCGCGCTCGATGCGGTGCGGTTCGTGCTGGCCACCGACGTGGACCACGCACCGTTCCTGCGCATGGCGCGTCGCGATGCGCGGATGGCGCCGGTGAGCGTGCGGCGGTCGGGGTACCGGCCGGCCCGCCTGGGATCGGTGGCGCATGGGGTGATCGCCGCGGCCTGCGGGCAGCTGGTGACCGGCCGGGAGGCCGCTCGCATGGAACGCGCGGTGGTGGGCATGACCGGCGAGCGGGCACCCGATGGCCTCGTCGCGCCGCCCACCACGGCCGCCCTCGCGGGGCTTCAGCCCGCCCGGGCCGTGGCGCATGGCCTGGCCGCCCGCAGGGCATCCGCCATGGTGCGCCTCGCACGTGGCGCCGACCTGGAGCGCCTGCACGATGTCCCGACGTCGCGCATGACCGCCCGCGTGGTGCGCGAGCCGTGGCTCGGGCCGTGGAGCGCGGGGGTCATCGGCACCTACGGCCTGGGGCGGTACGACGCCCCGGTGGTGGGCGATCTCGGGCTCATGCGCATCGTCGCGGCGGAGACCGGGCGATGGCCCGATGCCGAGGAGACGCGCGCCCTGGTGGAGGACTACGGGGAGTGGAGCGGGCTCGCCAGCGCGTACCTGCTCATGCACCCGCACGCCCGCGTGAAGCAGGGCGAGCGGCGCCAGCAGGGCCCGCGGCGCTCGCGCGCAGCCTGATCGGCCCGCGGTGCGCGTCCGGTGGGGCGGTATGCTGCGCCCCCGATGGCGCTCACCTACCGCACAGCGGGGGAGTCGCACGGCCCGGCCCTGACCACGATCATCGAGGGGCTCCCGGCCGGCCTTCCCCTTACGCCCGATGACATCGACGCCGATCTCGCGCGCCGCCAGATGGGCTATGGCCGCGGCGGGCGGCAGAAGATCGAGACCGATCGCGTGCAGGTGACGGCGGGCATCCGCCACGGCCGCACGCTGGGCAGCCCGGTGGCGCTCATGGTGATGAACCGTGACTTCGCCAACTGGTCGGAGGACCGCATGGCCATCTGGGAGCCCGCCTCCGAGGTGGACCCCATCACGCTGCCGCGTCCCGGGCACGCCGACCTCGCCGGCATGCAGAAGTACGAGACCGACGACCTGCGCAACATCCTCGAGCGCGCGAGCGCCCGCGAGACCGCCGCGCGCGTGGCGGCGGGCGGCGTGGCGAAGGCCCTGCTGCGCCGGTACGGCATGCAGGTGCGCAGCCACGTGGTGCAGATCGGCCCCGAGGCCGCGCCCACCCGCGACGACCTGGCCCTGGGCGACTTCGATGCGGTGGACGAGAGCCCGGTGCGGGCCCTCGACCCCGAGGCGTCCGAGCGCATGAAGGCGGCCATCAAGGCCGCGGGGCAGTCCAGCGACACCCTGGGCGGCATCTTCGAGGTGTGGGTGTTCGATCCCATCCCGGGGCTGGGGTCGCACGTGAGCGGCGACACCCGTCTCGACGGGCGCATCGGGCAGGCCATGCTCGGCGTGCAGGCGATCAAGGGCGTGGAGATCGGCGCGGGCTTCGAACTCGGTCGCATCCGCGGCAGCGAGGCCCACGATGAGATCTTCTGGTCGGAGGACCGCGGCTACCACCGCCGCACCAACCGGTCGGGCGGCCTCGAGGGCGGCATGACCCACGGCGCCCCGCTGGTGGTGCGCGCGGCGATGAAGCCCATCGCCACCCTCAGCCGCCCGCTGGCGTCGGTGGACGTGCAGAGCAAGGAGGCCACCGCGGCGTTCAAGGAGCGCTCGGACATCTGCGCCGTGCCCGCCGCCGCGGTGATCGGCGAGGCCGTCATCGCCTTCGTGCTGGCGCAGGCCCTCGTCGACAAGTTCGGCGGTGACTCCATCGCATCCCTCGACGCCGCGGTGGACCGCTACCGCGCGGTCCTGGCGCAGTAGCGTGGCCATTGAGCGCTGGATCGCGCTCGCGGGGTACATGGGCGCGGGCAAGAGCACCGTGGGCCGCGAGGCCGCGGGCATGCTCGGCGTGCAGTTCCTCGACGTCGACGACCTCATCGTGGCCCATGCGGGCCAGTCGATCCCCGAGATCTTCGCCCAGCGCGGGGAGCTGTGGTTCCGGCGCACCGAGGAGGACCTCATCCGCGAGAACCTCGCGGCCGACCCGGGGGTGCTCGCGCTGGGCGGCGGGGCGCTTGGCAGCAAGCGCACCCGCGACCTGCTGGGACGCACCGCCTGGGTGGCGTGGCTGCGCATCGACCCCGAGCTCGCCTGGGATCGCGTGGGCGGCCTGCCCGGCCGCCCCCTCGCACAGGACCGCGACCGCTTCATCCGGCGTGCGGGTGAGCGCGAGCACGTCTACCGCGAGGCGGCCGACGTGATCCTCGATGCCTCGAAGCCCTCGGATGAGGTCGCGCGCGTGCTGGCCGAGTGGGTGCAGGGCGGCGGGCCGGACGAGGACCGCGCCGGATGAGCACCACCGCCCCCGACCCCGCGATCACGGCGATGATCGGCGCGAGGGAGGTGCCCGTGCACCTGGGCGCCGGCGCGATCGACCTGGTGGGACCCCTGCTGGCCGCCCGGGGCGAGGGGGATGGCGCCATGGTGGTGGTGGACTCCGGAATCGCGGATGCCGGGCAGCGCGCCGCGGCCTCGTGCCGCGACGCGGGCCTGCGGGTGTCGGTGGAGGTGGTCCCCGCGGGCGAGGCGTCGAAGAGCCTGGGCGAGGTCGAGCGCCTGAGCCGCGCGTGCGCCCGCGCGGGAATCCGGCGCAGGGACGCCGTGGTGGCCGTGGGCGGCGGCGTGGTGGGCGACCTCGCGGGGTTCCTCGCGGCGTCGTACCAGCGCGGCGTGCGCCTGCTGCAGGTGCCCACCACGCTGCTGGCGATGGTCGATTCGTCCCTCGGTGGCAAGACGGGCGTCGACCTTCCGGAGGGCAAGAACTACGTCGGGGCCGTGTACCAGCCCGAGGCCGTGGTGATGGACACCTCCGTGCTCGCCACCCTGCCCGCGCGTGAGCTGTCGTGCGGGTTCGCGGAGGTGGTGAAGTACGGCCTGCTGGTGGGGGGCGACCTCATGGAGATCGTGGCCGCGTGGCCCGACCTCCCCGGCCCCGATGCCGAACTGGCCGACCTCATCCGCCGGTGCGCCGAGTGCAAGCTCGAGGTGGTGGCCGAGGACGAGTTCGACCTGGGCCGCCGGGCGATCCTCAACCTGGGGCACACCGTGGGGCATGGCATCGAGGCGGCGGCGGGCTACGACCTCTACCACCACGGCGAGGCCATCTCGCTGGGGCTGCTGGCGGCGCTGCGCATCAGCGAGCGGTCCCTGGGCCTCGATCCCGCGTGGCGCGACCGCACGGCCGCCACGCTGGCGCGGCACAACCTGCCCGTGCAGCTCGACCCCTCGGTCGACGTCGACGCGGTGATCGAGATCATGTCGCGCGACAAGAAGGCCGACGGCCGGGCGCTGAACATGGTGCTGCTGCGCGCCCCGGGTGATGTGCTCACCCACCAGGACCCCGACCCGGCCGTGGTTCGCGCGGCAGTGGAGGAACTGCTCCCATGATCACCATCGCCCTGCTGCATGGCCCCAACCTCAACATGCTGGGTCGCCGCCCGTCGCAGCACTACGGCACCCTCACGCTGCCCGAGCTCGAGGCGCAGGTGCGCGCGTGGGGCGAGGAGCGCGGCATGCGCGTGGGGACGTTCCAGACCAACAGCGAGGGCGCGTTCCTCGAGCACGTGCACGGCCTCGCAGGGGCGGTGGACGGCGCCATCGTGAACCCCGGTGCGTGGACGCACTACCAGTACTCCATCCGCGACGCGCTCGAGGTGATGGGCGCCCCGTTCGTGGAGGTTCACCTCTCGGACGTCGATGCCCGCGAGGACTTCCGCAAGGTCTCGGTGGTGCGTGACATCGCCCTCGCCACCGTGAAGGGCCAGGGGCCCGACGGCTACCGCGAGGCGCTGGACATCCTGAAGGCGGAGCTCGCGGGTTGAGCATCGCGGCGCGCCAGGCGCGCATCGGGGATGTGCTGCGCGCGGAGGGGCTCGACGGCCTGGTGGTCACCGACCTCGTGAACATCCGCTACCTGTCGGGCTTCGTGGGGTCGAACGGCGTGCTGGTGGTCACGCCGTCGTCACGGGTGCTGCTCACCGACTCGCGCTACACGGCCGCCGCCCGCACGCAGGTGGTGGACACCGAGGTGGTCATCGCCGGCCGCGACCTGATGGACCGGCTCGCCGAGGTGGTGCCGCAGGGGCGGGTGGGGATCGAGGCCGAGAACGTCACCGTGGCACGTCGCGACCGCTTCGCCGCGCGGCTCACGGGCGCGGATCTCGTGGCCACGTCGGGCCTGGTCGAGGGCCTGAGGGTGATCAAGGGCGAGGAGGAGCTCGATGCCATCCGCGAGGCCACGCGCATCGCGGATGCCGCCCTTGCCCGACTCATCGACGAGGGCTTCGCGGGGCGCACGGAGGCCGCCACGGCATGGGCGCTCGAGGGCTGGATGCGCGAGATGGGGGCGGACGGCGCGAGTTTCGACATCATCGTGGCGGGGGGCGCGCACGGTGCGCTGCCCCATGCGGTGCCCCGTGACGTGCCCATCGCGCCGGACACCCTGGTGGTGGTGGACATGGGCGCCCGGCATGCCGGCTACGCCTCGGACTGCACGCGCACCGTCGCCACCGGTACGCTCCCGCCCGCGCTCGAGGAGGCCTATGCGGTGTGCCTCGAGGCCCAGCGTGCGGCCCTCGCCGCCTGCCGGGCGGGCGTCCTCTCGAAGGATCTCGACTCGGTGGCACGGGGGATCATCGCGGACGCGGGTCTTGGGGATCGCTTCGGCCACGGCCTCGGCCACGGGGTGGGCCTGGACATCCATGAGCGCCCGTGGCTGCGTCAGGAGGGCGGGGAGGTACTTCAAACCGGCATGGTTGTGACCATCGAGCCGGGCATCTACCTGGAGGGGGTCGGAGGAGTTCGCATCGAGGACCTCGCCATCGTCACCGACGATGGCTGCGAGGTGCTCACCCGCGTGCCCACCGACCTGACGACGACGAGCATCTAGGAGCGGGCCGTGGGGGCCATCAGCAGCAACGATCTCAAGAACGGGTGGGTCCTCGACATCGACGGCGAGCTCGTCAGCGTGGTGTCGTTCCAGCACGTGAAGCCCGGCAAGGGCGGGGCCTTCGTGCGCACCAAGCTCAAGGGCCTTGCCAAGGGCAACGTGGTGGACAAGACCTTCCGCGCCGGCGAGAAGCTCGAGCGCGTTACCACCGAGACCAAGAACATGCAGATGCTCTACGAGGACGGCGACTCGCTGGTGTTCATGGACGGCGAGACGTACGAGCAGGTGAACGTGCCGAAGTCGTCGATCGAGGCCGTCGACCTCATCGCGCCGAACTCCGAGGCGCAGGTGCTGTTCGTGCGTGACGCCCCGTTCCGCGCCGAGCCGCCCGCGTCGGTGGAGCTGCAGGTGACGCAGACCGACCCCGGCGTGAAGGGCGACACCGTGAGCAACGTCACCAAGCCGGCCACCCTCGAGACCGGCGCCACGGTGAACGTGCCGCTGTTCGTGAACGAGGGCGACCGCATCAAGGTGGACACCCGTACCCGGGAGTACGTGAGCCGAGCATGAGCACAGACCCCGCCGCAATCGACATCGGGCTGGTGGATGTCACCCTGCGTGACCTCTGCACGCCCCCGTGGGGCGCGCGCATCGCGCCGGATGACCTCGCCGCCGCCGCAGCCGCGCTGGCGCCCGTGGGCGCCCGTGTGATCGAGGTCATCGACCCCGCCGCGGCCCGCGCCGGCATGGACGGCCGCACCGAGAGCCCTCTCGACCGCCTGCGGGTGGTGGCACGGCAGGCCGGCGGCGCCAACCTGGGCGTGGTGGTCACGGGCCGCACCCTGCTGGGCGAGGTTCCCCTGGGCGCGGGAGTGGCCGCGCGGTTGGTGTCGTCCGCCGCGGCGAGCGGGGCGTCGCGCGTGCGTGCGTATGACTCCCTGAACGACCCCGACGCCCTTCGCGGCGTGGCCGAGGGCGCCCGCGAGGCGGGCATCGGGTTCGTGCCCACGCTGGTGCTGGGCCCCGTGCCCGGTCCCGCGGACAGCCGCTGGGTGGACGAGGCCCTCGCCCTTGCCGAGCTGCCCGGCGCCACGTCGCTGTGCATCTCCGACCTCGGCGGCAACCTCACGCCCGTGGCCATGGGCCTGCTGGTGGGCAACGTGGTGGAGAGGTGCGCGATCCCCGTCGAGGTGTCGCTGCGCGCCACCGGCGGCCTGGCATCGATGTCGGCGCTCAGCGCCGCGCTGGCCGGTGCGCACGCCCTGCATGCCTCGGTGGGCGCCGCCGCGCTGGTTGCCGGCCGTCCGTCGGCCGAGGCCCTGCACGTGGCGCTGCACGGCGGAGATCGCGAGTTCGACGTCGACGTTCCCGCGCTCGAGGACGCCGGGCGCACGATCTGGCCCCTCGTGGCGCCGGAGCGCGTGCGTCGCGCGGCCGAGCTGGCGGGCGGCCCGCAGTTGCAGCTACCGCCCGACCTGGCCGCGGGCCTGCTGTCGCGGCTCAGCCGCCAGGGGCTGGTGTCGCGCGCCCACGAGGCCGCAGAGGAGTGCGCGGCCGTGTGCGGCGACCTCGGCGGCGTCACCTTCGCCCCACCGCTGGGGGAGGCCATCGTGGCGCAGGCGGCCCAGCACGTGGTGGACGGCGTGCGCTGGCGCGAGACCTCGCCCGAACTGGCCGAGATCGCCCTGGGGCCGCGCGGTCGACTGCGCGGCCCGGTGTCCGAGGACGCCCTGGCCGTGGCGCGCGGTGCGGGCGCGGGTGGCGACGCCCCCGACCTGGCCGCCGTGCTCGCGGCGGCGCCCTCCGACGTGTCGGAGGAGGACGCCATCGTGCTGGCGCAGTTCCCGGAGTCGGGGCAGCGCCTCATCGACCGACGCCGGTCGATCCTGGCCGAGGAGGCGGGGGAGACCGGCATGGCCGTCGACCGCGGGCTCATCGAGACGCTCGTCGAGGTGGTGGAGGGCGCCGGGCAGTCGGAGGTGAGCGTGGAGATCGGCGGCGCGCGGGTGACCGTGCGCCCGGCGGTGGCCGCCACGGTGGGCGCGCCCGGCACGCCGGCGCCCGCGGTGGACGAGGGCGCCAAGGTGGTGAGCCCCATGGTCGGCACCTTCTACGCCGCGCCCAACCCCGACGCCGAGCCATTCGTGAAGGTGGGCGACCGCGTGGTGCAGGGGCAGGTGCTCTGCATCATCGAGGCCATGAAGATCTTCAACGAGATCACCGCGGAGCGTGCCGGCACCATCAAGGAAGTCAAGGTCGGCAACGCCGAGCCCGTGGAGTTCGGGCAGACCCTCTTCGTGCTCGCCCCGTGAAGCTGCTCGTCGCCAATCGCGGCGAGATCGCCGTGCGCGTCATCCGCACCGCACGCGAGCTCGGGATCCCGACCGTGGCCGTGTACTCCACGGCCGACGCCCAGACCCCCGCGGTGGAGATGGCCGACGAGGCGGTGTGCATTGGTCCGCCGCCCGCCCGGGAGTCGTACCTCGACATGCGCAACGTGATCGGCGCCGCCGAGGTCACCGGCTGCGACGCCGTGCATCCCGGGTATGGGTTCCTGTCGGAGAACCCCGACTTCGCCACCGAGTGCGCGCGCAACGGCATCCGCTTCGTGGGGCCCGACCCCGAGGTGATGCGCCGCATGGGCGACAAGATCCAGGCCAAGGAGGCCGCCATCGAGGCCGGCCTGCCGGTGCTTGGAGGCTCGGAGGGCGGGGTCACCGACGTCGCCGCCGCCATGGCGTCGGCCGAGCAGGCCGGCTATCCGATCCTGCTCAAGGCGTCGGCGGGCGGTGGCGGACGCGGAATGCGGCGCGTGGATGGCCCGGACGAGCTCGAGCGTGCGTTCGAGAGCGCGTCGCAGGAGGCCCTGGCCGCATTCGGTGATGGATCGATGTACGTGGAGAAGCTGCTCGAGGGCGCGCGCCACGTGGAGGTGCAGGTGCTGGCCGACGGCCTGGGCGGCGTGCTGATCGTGGGTGACCGCGAGTGCTCGATCCAGCGACGCCACCAGAAGGTGGTGGAGGAGGGGCCGGCCCCCAACCTGCTCGATTCCACCCGCGAGGGGCTGCACGCCGCGGCCGAGCGGGCCTGCCGGGCGTGGAACTACAAGTCGGCCGGAACCCTGGAATTCCTCGTGGACGCCAAGGGCGACTTCTACTTCCTCGAGCTCAACGCCCGCCTGCAGGTGGAGCACCCGGTCACCGAGCTTGTGAGCGGCATGGACATCGTGGCCGAGCAGCTGCGCATCGCCGACGGCCAGGTGCTGTCGCGCACCGGTCGCGTTGAGGCCAATGGCCACGCCATCGAGTGCCGCATCAACGCCGAGGATCCCGCCTTCGACTTCCGGCCCGCCGCCGGCCGCCTGGGCCTGTTCCAGCTGGCCGCGGGGCCGGGCGTGCGCGTGGACACCTTCTGCCGCACCGGCGGGTACGTGCCCCCGTACTACGACTCCCTCATCGCCAAGCTGTGCGTGTGGGCGCCCGATCGCCCCCGCGCGGTGGCCCGCATGCAGCGCGCGCTGTCGGAGAGCATCGTGGAGGGCGTGCCCACCACGCTGCCGCTGCTCGAGGAGATCTCGCGCGAGGAGGTATTCGGGTCGGGCAGTTACACCACCGCGTACCTGACGGAGCGGGCCGAGTACCTGCCGTCGCTTGGCGGCGGGGCGCGCTGATGGCCGAGGTATCGCGGCGCCAGGCACGCCGCCAGGCGGTGATCCTCCTCTACCAGCGCGATGTCACGGGCCTGCCCGTGCCGGAGCTCGTGGAGAACGCCCTGCGCGCCGGGGAGCACGCCGACGACGCCTTCACGCAGGCGCTGGTGGACGGCGTGGAGGCCGACCGCGACGCCATCGACCTTCGCATCAGCGCGGCCGCCGACGGCTGGACGGCCGAGCGCATCGCGCCCCTCGAGCGCAACATCCTGCGCGTGGCGGTGCGGGAGCTCGGCTGCGGTGACGTGCCCGTGCCGGTGGCCATCGACGAGGCCGTGGAGATGGCCAAGAAGTGGTGCGCCGCGGAGGCGCCGCGGTTCGTGAACGGGGTGCTCGGTCGCGTGGCGCGCGAGAACGAGGAGGCCGCGGCGTGAGCGCGCGCGAGGAACTCGCCCGGGCCACGCAGAGGCTCGAGGAGCTCTCGCAGCGAATCGCCGAGGCCGCCGGCCGCCCGGCGTCCGAGATCGAGGAGCTCGCCCGGCAGGCGTCCGACCTGTCGGCCGCCGTGGTGGAGATCATCCCCCGCGCCATCGCCGAGGCCGAGGCCGACGCCCGCGCGGACGTCCCGCGCATCGGCGACCCCGCGGAGGACCCCGCCTAGTCGCCCTGCGCGCGGGTCTCCGCGCGCTCGATGCCCTCGCGCATGGCGTCATCCGCCGAGCGCATCTCCACGCCCGGCGGCAGCTCCACATGCACCTCCTCGGCGGCGTCGAGCCACGCGGTGCCGTGGTCGAGGTGGGCCACCAGCACGTGGCCGCCGGTGGACAGGTCGCGCGAGATGGCATGCAGGTGCCAGCCCGGAACCTCCAGGCCCACGGCCTCGGACGGGAACCTGAAGCCCACGATCACGGCATCGATGGCCCCGGCCTCCCACTCGGCCTGCTCGCGCACCACGACGTCGAGGGGGGGATAGGGCTGCTGCTGCCGGGGCACGCTGCGCAGCCTCAGCCGGCGGAATGATCCCTCGAGCCGGATGGCCGACACCGTCGCCGGTGCCAGCTGGTCGAGCGCCGCCAGCAGCTGGTCGTGGTCGAGCGGGCCGAGATCGCAGGGCTTGCCGGGCGAGAACGGCGTGACCACGGCGAAGGGGGTGGTGGTGGAGGGATCCACCGGCGAGAGCGAGCCGTCCACCCGCGCCACGCGTGGCACGCCGTCCACCACGATCAGCTCGCCGTCGAGCCCCGCCAGCGTGCCCAGGCCGAGGTCGCCGTGGCGAAGGACCTCGCCCACGGTGAGGTCGCCGTCGTAGCGGGCGTCCATGAGCGCCGTGATGGTCGAGGTCTGGAACAGGTGGTGCGCCGCCGCGGCGTCGGCCGCCGCGCCGCGGCGGTCCTCGGACACCAGGTGCAGCGCGCGCACCAGTTCGGGGTCGATCGCCATGCGGGCATCTTCCCGCGGTCGCGGGTTCCCCGCCCGTGCCCGCGCCGCGTGCGTGCCTGCGCGGTAGAGTCAGGTCATGGCCCCCGCGCGACCCCCCGTGCTCATCCGCATGCTCGCTGCTGTCGCGGTGTTCGCGGTGGCCGCCTGCCTGGCCGTGTCGAGCGCGCAGGCGTCTGCTCCGGGTCCGCCCGGCCAGAACACGCTGTTCTTCGGGCCGAGCGGAAACGGCGGGTGCTCGCAGGGGCAGGTGTCCGCGCTCGGGGAGGCCTCCACGCAGTGGGGCACGCCGCTCACCCCCACCAACATCGCGGGGGTCGCGCAGGTGGTGACGAATTCCAACCCGTTGGTGGCCACGGGCGGCGGTGGGTTCCCCCAGGCGGTCGACATCTACCCGGGAAGCATGGCGGCCACGGCGTGGTCGTACACCGGCGGTTACCCGTGGGTATTCGACGGCGTCGCGCCGTCGTGGGCGACGCAGGTGTACTTCACGAACCTGCAGGAGTGCGGCAACACCCAGTGGTTGTATGCGTCGTGCTACTCCACGGCCGCCGCCAACGGGTACGACCCCAACACGCTCATCCAGTGCCCGTACGCCGGGGGGGCGCCGACGTTCAACTCGCCCCCGCGGTATACACCGCTGTGGGTGGCCTACCAGGCGCCCAGCGGATCGGTGGTCGGTGGCGCGGTTGCCGTGGACACCACGCAGAACGTCGTCTACTTCACGACGGTGCCAACGGGCTGCGCCGGGGCACGCACATGCGATGTGTCGGTGTGGTCGGCGCCCGCGGCCACCTCATACGGGGCCCAGCTTCAGCCCACCGCGGTCGGCACGTTGCCCGGGTTCGTCAATCCCACCGAGATGGCCGTCGACCCCATCGCAGGGCAGCTGTACATCGCCAGCGGCGTCAGCGCCCAGGTGCTGTCGCTGCCCACGGCCCCGGGCGGCAGCCCATCGGTGCTGGCGGACGGCGGTCCGTTCATCTCGGCGAGCATCACCGGACTGGCCGTCGACACCGCGACGGCCATGGTGTACGTGCTCTCCGCCCAGACCGGCGCCGAGTCCAACCAGATCGCACGGGTGCCGGAGACCGGCTGCTGCATCACCTCGATGCTCACCCAGGGCGCCATGGGCAGCGCCTCGATATCGAGCGCGTTGGCCCTGGACACGGCCAACGGGTTCCTGGCGTTCGCCAGCTCCCCCGCTGCGGGCGCCAAGGCGGGCAACGCCAACACCATGAACTGGGCCCCCCTGGACAACAACTCCCCCAACACGCTGTCTTCCCAGTCGTACGCCTGGGGGAACGGCGGCCCGGCGTCGAGCGCCATCGCCTACGTGCAGGGCATGACCATCGCGGGCGGGGTGGGTACCTGCCAATACCAGGGGGCCTCGTTCCCATGCCCCACCACCACGGTGGCCGCGGCCGGCACCATGGTGCGCGCCGGCGGTGACGGCAGGCTGGCGATTCCCCTGCGCGCTCTGCGGGTGCGCCCGGAGGCCGCTCCCGGGGCCACGTCGCCCACCCCCGCCAGCGGACCCATGGTGGTGACCATGCGCGAGCGCGCGTCGGCCGGGCGCCCGGCCCGCACGCTCGCGACGCTGCGGCCCGGGTTCTCGATGAGGGCGAACAGCGCGGCGGTTCGCCGCGTGGCCATCCCGGCCGCCGCGCGCACGGCGCTGCGGCAGGGGCGCCTGGAGGTGCGGGTGCAGACGCGCCAGGCGGGCACCGGGCAGCGCTGGCGCACCCGGGTGCTGCGCGTGCTGCCGCGCTGACGGCACGAGGGGCCCGCACCTTCGTGCCCGGGCCGATTGCGCCGTTAGCATGGGGTGCGTGACCACTTCTCTCTCGCAATACCCGCTGCTCGCGGCCCTCGACGGCCCCGCGCCCCTTCACGACATGGATGACGCCCAGCTCGAGGCCCTGGCGGCCGAGATGCGACGGGCCATCATCGACACCGTGTCCCAGACCGGCGGCCACCTGGGATCGAGCCTGGGCACCGTGGAGCTCAGCATCGCGCTGCACAGCGAGCTGCAGTCACCCCGGGACCGCATCCTGTGGGATGTCGGGCACCAGGCCTACGGGCACAAGCTGCTCACCGGCCGCCTGCACCAGTTCGACACGCTGCGCCAGTACGAGGGCATGTCGGGCTTCCTGCGGCGCGAGGAGAGCGAGCACGACGTCATGGGCGCGGGCCACGCCAGCACCAGCATCTCGTACGCCGTGGGGCTGGCCGAGGCCATGCGCGTGAGTGGCCGCCGCGACCGCCGCATCGTTGCCGTGATCGGCGACGGGGCGATGACCGGCGGCATGGCCTACGAGGCGATGAACCATGCCGGCGACCTGGGATCGCCCATCACCGTGGTGCTCAACGACAACGGCATGAGCATCTCGCAGAACGTCGGCGCCGTCGCGGGCGCGCTGCAGAAGGCGCGCCTCGACCCCATGCTCACGAAGGTGCGCCACGAGATCGAGAAGGGCCTGGGGCTCATCCCCGGCATGCACGACCTCGGCCACTCGCTGTCGAGCGCCACGAAGGCCCTGTTCGTGCCCGGCCAGCTGTTCGAGGCCCTGGGCTTCGCGTACATGGGCCCCATCGACGGGCACGACATCAAGGCCATCCGTCGCGCCATGCAGTTGACCGCCGACAGCGACCGCCCTGTGCTGCTGCACCTGCACACCGACAAGGGTCGCGGATACGGACCCGCCGAGGAGGATGGCGAGGCCATGCACGGCTCGGGGCCGTTCGCGGTGGAGAGCGGCCGCGCTGCGAAGCCCAGCGCGCCCGCGCCGCCGTCCTACACCGAGGTGTTCGGACAGGCCCTGGTGAAGGAGGCCGAGGCCGACCCCCGCGTGGTGGGCATCACCGCGGCGATGCTCAAGGGCACGGGCATGAACCACATGCTCGCGCGATTCCCGGAGCGCACCTACGACGTCGGCATCGCCGAGCAGCATGGCGTGGTGTTCGCGGGCGGCCTGGCGATCGCCGGCTACCGGCCCGTGTGTGCCATCTACTCGACGTTCCTGCAGCGCGCGTACGACCCGATCGTGCACGACATCGCCCTGCAGGGGCTGCCCGTGGTGTTCGCGATCGACCGTGGCGGCCTGGTGGGTGATGACGGCCCCACGCACCACGGGGTGTTCGACATCGCCTACATGCGCTCGATCCCGGGCATGGTGGTGATGGCCCCCATGGACGAGGCGGAACTGGTGCACATGCTGCACACGGCGCTGAGGCTCGATGGACCCTCGGCCCTTCGCTACCCGCGCGGGGCCGGCACCGGCGTGGCGCTGCCCGATCGCCCCGAGGCGCTCGAGGTGGGCCGTGCGCAGGTGCTGGAGGATGGCGCGCGCGTGGCGCTGGTGGGCTACGGCTACGGGGTGCAGGTGGCGCTGGACGCCGCGGGCATCGTGTCGGAGGCCCTCGGCGTGCGACCCACGGTGGTGAACGCCCGGTTCGCGAAGCCCATCGATTCGGCGCTGCTGGAGGATCTCTCGCGCACGCATGAGGTGGTGGTGACGATCGAGGACCACGTGCTGCAGGGCGGGTTCGGCAGCGCTGTGCTCGAGGTCATCGGTGACGGCCCCGCGCACGTGGCCCGCATCGGGATCCCCGACGAGTTCATCCAGCACGGCCGGCGCGACCTGATTCTCGCGGATGCCGGGGTGACGCCCGCGGCGGTGGCGCAGGCCGCCCTGGTGGCGGTGGGGGAGCGGTCGGCGCACTGACGCGCGGCTTCCGGCGCGATGGTGCGCCGGGTGCCGCGGCATGCGCGGCTACGATCAGCCACGTGGCCCGGCAGCGACTCGACGCCGCATTGGTGGACCGCGGGCTCTTCCCGTCGCGCGCCCGCGCCCAGGCGGCGGTGATGGCGGGCCGGGTGCGGGTGGACGGCCGGGCCGATGTGAAGCCCGGCCAGCAGGTGGGGCCCGACGCCGCGATCGAGGTGGACGAGGGGCCGGAGTTCGCGTCGCGCGGGGGCCTCAAGCTCGATCACGCCCTCAACCGCCTGGGCGTCGATGTCGCCGGCGCGCGGGCCATCGACGTGGGGGCGTCCACCGGCGGCTTCACCGACGTGCTGCTTCGCAGGGGGGCCGAGAGCGTGATCGCCGTGGACGTCGGCTACGGGCAATTGGCGTGGTCGCTGCGCGAGGATCCCCGCGTGGACGTGCTCGATCGCACCAACGCACGGGCCCTCGAGCCCGCCATGCTGCCCCGCGTGCCCGACCTCGCCGTGATGGATGTGTCGTTCATCTCATCGGCCATCGTGTGGCCCGCGGTGGCGCGCTGCCTGTCTCCGGCGTACCGTGCCCTCGTCATGGTGAAGCCGCAGTTCGAGGTGGGGCGGGACAACGTGGGCTCCGGTGGGGTGGTGCGCGACCCCGCCCTGCGCCACGATGCCGTCATGCGCGTGGCCACGGCCATCGGTGAGTCGGGCGGCCGCGTGGCGGGTGCGGCCGACAGCGGCACGCCCGGTCCGAAGGGCAACCGCGAGGTGTTCCTGCTCGCGGTGGGGCCCGATGCCGGCCAGACCGACATCGACGTGCAGGCCGCGGTGGGCGCGGCCGTGGCGGAGGGCGCCTGAGCATGCCGCCGTATCGCCCCATCAGCGAGGTCGCGGGGTCGCGCGCCCGTCGCGTGCTCATCCTCACGCACGGAGCCGCCGAGGTGACCGCGGGCGTCATGCCCACGGTGCTGTCGATCCTCGACGCCCGTGGAGTTGACGTGGCGGCCACCGCCGAGGAGGCCGCCAAGCACCCGCCGCTTGCCGAGCGCACCATCATGGAGCCCACCGAGCTTCGCGGCGACGGCACCGACCTGGTGCTGGTGCTGGGGGGTGACGGCAGCATCCTGCGCGCGCTCTCGCGGGAGGCCACCACCGGTGCGCCGGTGCTGGGCGTCAACTTCGGCCGGGTGGGGTTCCTCGCCAGCGTGGAGCAGTCCGATCTCGAGCGTGGCCTCGCCCGCGCGCTCGACGGCGACTACATCACGCTCGGCCTGCCGTCCCTCAAGGCCGAGTGGAGCGAGGGCACCCTGCAGGCGGTGAACGACCTGGCGTTCCTGCGCGGGGGCGAGTCGCGCCTGGCCGACCTGTCGTACTCGGTGTCCGGCGAGCCCGTGGCCACGGTGCGCTGCGACGGGCTCATCTGCTCCACCCCCGTGGGCTCCACCGCCTACAACCTCGCGGCCGGCGGGCCGACGGTGTCGTGGCGCGTCAAGTGCTTCGTGCTCTCGTTCATCGCCGCGCACCACCTCGACACCCGGCCGCTGGTGCTGGCCGCCGACGAGAAGCTCACGGTCACCAACTCGGCGATCGTGGGCGACTGCGACGTGCTGGCCGACGGGGTGCGCATCGCGGCGCTCCCGCCCGGGCGATCGATCACCGTGGGCCTCGGCGGCCAGGAGGTGCACCTGGCGATCTTCCCGGAGTCGTCGTTCTTCCGCCGGTACCGGGAGAAGTTCGGACGTCCATGAGGCCCGTGGCGGCGTCGGCGTGATCCGGGAGATCGAGATCCGCGACCTCGTCGTGATCGAGCGGGCGCACATCGAGCCCGTGGCGGGCCTCACCGCCATCACCGGCGAGACCGGGGCGGGCAAGACCGTGGTGGCACAGGCGCTGGGCCTGCTGGCCGGAGGGCAGGCAGACGCCAGGGCCGTGCGGCCGGGCGCCAAGCACGCGCTGGTGCAGGCCACCATCGCGGTGCCCGACGGCTTCTGGCAGTCGCTCGACCCGGACGACCCCGCGCAGCAGGTGCGCGAACTGGCCGACGACGAGGCCGAGGTCGTGGTGGCCCGACGCGTGCCCGCCGAGGGAAGGGCGCGTGCATTGGTGGACGGCCAGGTGGCGTCGCGCGAGGGCGTGGCGGCGTTCGTGGGGGCCATCGTGCGGTTCTCGGGGCAGCACGAGCAGCGCCGCCTGGTGGGCCCCGCCGCGCAGATGGCGATACTCGATGCCTTCGCGGGGCCCGACGTGGTGGCGCTTGCCGCGCGGGTGCAGGGCCTGCGCCGCGCGCTCGTGCAGCTCGACCGCCAGGTGGAGGAGGCCCGTGAGCAGCGCGAGCGCGCGCAGCGCGAGCGCGAGGCCCTCGAGGCCCTCGTGGCCGACGTGGACGAGGTGGCCCCCGACGTGGCGGAGGAGGAGGCCCTGCTGGCCGAGCGGGCCCGCCTGGCCCATGCCGAGCGGCTTGCGGGTGCCGCGGCCACGGCCATCGCGCTGCTCGACGGCGACGGCGAGGGCGGTGCCCTCACCGCGGCCGGGCAGGCCATGCGGGCAATCGAGCAGGCCGCCGAACTCGACCCGTCGCTGAAGGACACCCTGGCCGACCTCGCCGCGGGCGAGGCCGCCCTGCAGGAGGCCCTCATCGGCGTGCGGCGGTATGCCGACGACCTCGGGGCCGAGCCCGGCCGCCTCGACTGGGTGGAGGATCGCCTGGCGCGCTACGACGCCCTGTCGCGCCGCTACGGCCCCGGCACCGACGCGGTGATCGCCCGTGCCGAGGAGGCCCGGACGGCGCTGGACGCCCTGGCCACGGGCGAGGCCGGCGACGATGCCATCGCGGCTGAGCGCGACGCCCTGCTGGGCGAGGCCATCGCCGCGGCCGGTGAGCTCCGCGCCATGCGCGAGCATGCCGCACCGCGCCTGGCCGCGGCCGTGGAGGCCGCCCTTCAGGATCTCTCCATGGCCGGGGCCACCCTGCGCGTGGAGGTGACGGACGACGACGGCGAGGTGCCCCGCGACCGGGTGTCGCTGGTGATGCGCGCCAACCCGGGCCTGCCCGAGGCACCGCTGGCCGATGCGGCATCGGGTGGCGAGCTGTCGCGCGTGCTGCTCGCCCTGCACGCGGTGGCCGCCGCCGCCGACCCCGGGGTGGCATGGGTGTTCGACGAGGTGGACGCCGGAATCGGGGGCGTCACCGCGGCCGTGGTGGGCGAGCGCCTTGCCGAGATGGCCATGGGCCGCCAGGTGCTGGTGATCACCCACCTGCCGCAGGTGGCCGCGGTGGCCGACCGCCACTACCGCCTCGTGAAGGGCACGGCCGACGACGGCCGGGCCATCACCACCATCGAGTCGGTGGAGGGCGATGCGCTGGTGGACGAGATCTGCCGCATGCTGGGCTCGGCCGCCGACGACGCCGCCGCGCGGGGGCACGCCCGCGAGTTGCTGGCGCGCCGGGGCTGATCGGTATGCTGGCTCCCCGTACGGTGTGCGGGTCGGGGAGGCCGGTCGGTGAGTGAACACGGTGAGCGCTACGTCTTCGTCACGGGGGGCGTGGTGTCCGGTCTCGGCAAGGGCATCACGGCGGCATCGCTCGGCACGCTGCTGAAGGCCCGCGGCTACAAGGTGTCGCTGCAGAAGTGCGACCCCTACCTGAACGTCGACCCCGGCACCATGAGCCCGTTCCAGCACGGCGAGGTGTTCGTCACCGAGGACGGCGCCGAGACCGACCTCGACCTGGGGCACTACGAGCGCTTCACCGACGAGGCGCTCACGCGCACGTCCAACATCACCACGGGCTCGGTGTACGACGCCGTCATCCGGCGCGAGCGCCGCGGCGACTTCCTGGGCGCCACCGTGCAGGTGATCCCCCACATCACCAACGAGATCAAGGACCGCATCCGCCAGGCGGCGACGTCGTCGAACGCCGACGTGGTGATCGTCGAGATCGGCGGCACGGTGGGCGACATCGAGTCGCTGCCGTTCCTCGAGGCCATCCGCCAGATGCGCAACGACGTCGGCCGCGACAAGGTGGCGTTCGTGCACGTGACCCTCGTGCCGTTCCTCGAGGTGGCCGGCGAGCTCAAGACCAAGACCACCCAGCACTCGGTGAACGAGCTCAGGCGCATCGGTATCGAGCCCGACGTGCTGGTGCTGCGGTCCGACCGCCCGCTCGACTCCGGCGTGCGCGAGAAGATCGCGCTGTTCGGGGGCATCCCGTCCGACGCCGTCATCTCGGCGGAGGACAGCGACGACATCTACAAGGTGCCGATCGCCATGGAGCAGGAGGGCCTCGACCGCGTGGTGTGCGAGCGGCTCGGCCTGCCCCTGCACGACATCGACCTCAGCGACTGGCGCGAGGTGGTGCAGCACCTGGGTGCCACCCGCGGCAGCGCGCGCATCGCGCTGGTGGGCAAGTACGTGCAGCTGCACGACGCCTACCTGTCGGTGGCCGAGGCGCTCAAGCACGCCGGCCTCGCGCACGGCGTGGAGGTGGAGATCGACTGGGTGGATGCCGATGCCGACGACCTGGGCGATCACGTGCGCGCGGCCGACGGCGTGCTGGTGCCCGGCGGGTTCGGCGGGCGCGGGGTGGAGGGCAAGATCGAGGCCGCCCGCATCGCGCGCGAGGAGGGCATTCCGTACCTGGGCATCTGCCTCGGAATGCAGATCGCGGTGATCGAGTTCGCGCGCCACGTGTGCGGCATGGACGGCGCCAACTCCACCGAGTTCGACATGGAGACGCCCTACCCGGTCATCGACCTGCTGCCGGAGCAGCGCCAGATCGAGGAGCGCGGCGGCACCATGCGCCTGGGCGCCGACCCGGTGTCGCTCATGTCCGGCACCATGGTGCGCGAGCTCTACGGTGACGTCGACTCCATCCAGGAGCGCCACCGCCACCGCTATGAGGTGAACCCGGTGCTGCGTCCCCAGCTCGAGGACAAGGGGCTCGTCACCTGCGGTCGCTCGCCCGACGGCCGCCTGGTGGAGTGCATCGAGCTCCCGGGCCACCCGTTCTTCGTGGCCAGCCAGTACCACCCGGAGTTCAAGAGCAGGCCCACCCGTCCGCAGCCCCTGTTCCGCGCCTTCGTGGGAGCCGCGGCCGCCCGTGCGGGCGTGGGCGGCGGCGGGGATGTCGCCGCCTCGCGCGCGGCGTGAGCACGCTCGACACCGCTGCGCTGCCGCAATCCGCGCGCCTGTTCGCGCGCCTGTGCGAGATCCCCTCGCCATCCGGCGAGGAAGCCGCCATGGCGGATGCCGTGCTGGCCGAGCTCGCGCGCATGGGTGCCGAGGTAACGCAGGACGACGCCGCGTCGGCACTGCCCCTGGCCGGGTGCAACAACATCGTCGCGCGGTTCGCGCCCACCGCCGAGGGGGTGCCCGTCATGTTCTGCGCGCATCTCGACACCGTGCCGCTGCTGGCGCCGGTCACCGTGGTGCAGCAGGGCGAGTGGCTCACCAACGGCAACGAGGCGATCCTCGGCGGCGACGACAAGGCGGCCGTGGCCGCCATGCTCACCGCGGTCGACCGCGTGGTGTCCGAGGGCATTCCGCACGCGGGCATCGAGCTGGTGTTCACCCCCTGCGAGGAGGTCGGCCTGCGCGGCGCCGCGTACTTCGACCCCTCGGTGCTGCGCGCGGCGTTCGGGTTCGTGTACGACCACACCGGGGAGCTCGGGGGCATCGTCACCTCCGCGCC
Source organism: Thermoleophilia bacterium (assembly GCA_017853415.1). Taxonomy (GTDB): domain Bacteria; phylum Actinomycetota; class Thermoleophilia; order Miltoncostaeales; family Miltoncostaeaceae; genus SYFI01. The sequence goes on from JAFMJQ010000004.1 coordinate 37,606, forward strand.
CACGCACAAGGAGATGACGTTCACGGTGCGCGGGTCGGCCGCCCACGCGGGCATCCAGCCCGAGCTCGGCCGCAGCGCCATCACGGTGGCATCGAAGGCGATCGCCTCCATGCCCCTGGGGCGCATCGACGATGCCACCACCGCGAACATCGGCACCATCGAGGGCGGGTCGGCCACCAACGTGGTGGCCGAGGAGTGCGTGGTCACGGCCGAGTGCCGCTCGCGCGACCCCGAGGCCCTCGACCGCCAGCTCACCGCCATGCTCGACGCCTTCGCCTGGGCCGCCACCGAGGTCGAGTGCGACGTGGAGATGAGCGTGCGCGACCACTTCATCGGCTACTCGCTCGACGAGGACGCCCCGCAGGTGGCCCTGGCCGCCCGCGCCCTCGCCGAGTGCGGTTTCGCGCCGCGCTACGTGGCGTCCGGCGGCGGCTCGGACGTCAACGCATTCCTCGTCAATGGCTTCGCATCGGTCAACCTGTGCAACGCCATGGTGGACGTCCACACGCCCGACGAGCGCATCCGCATCGCGGACATCGAGGGCATGGTGGATGTGACGCTGGCCATCATCGCCGGCGCCCGTTCGTGAGCAGCGACCCACGCGGCGGAGAGGGCGGCCCGCCCATCACGGGCCTGGCCGTGCAGTCGCGCGAGCCCATCTACGTGGGTGAGGTGGTGGACCTCTCGGTGGTGCACTACCGGCGCCCCGACGGCCTGGTGGTGCGCCGCGAGGTCATCGGGCATCCCGGGGCCGTGGTGATGGTGCCCGTGGAGCACGACCACGTGCTGTTGGTGCGCCAGCCGCGCGAGGCGGTGGGGGAGTACCTGCTCGAGCTGCCGGCCGGCAAGCTGGACGTGCCCGGGGAGCCCCCGCTCGAGTGCGCGCGGCGTGAGCTCGCCGAGGAGGTCGGCAGGGCTGCGGGCGCCTGGCACGACTGGGGTGGGTTCTTCACGGCCCCGGCGATCCTGGAGGAGTACATCCACTGCTTCCTGGCCACCGACCTCACGCCGGTGCAGCACGATGCCATCGCCGAGGAGGCCATCGAGGTGGTTCCATGGCCTCTTGCGCACCTCGACGACCTCATCGCGTGCGTGCACGACGCCAAGAGCCTCATCGGCCTGCTCAGGCTGCAGGCCGCGCGGGCACGGGGTGCGCTCTAGGGCCCCGCTCAAATCCGGGCCCTCCCTCAGCGTTCGTGTGTTCTGGTGCCCGACACCGCCGGGTACCACGCACCTGACCGTGCCTGTCCCCAGCAGCCTCAGCGGCGGTCGCGCAGGTCCTGCTCCAGGTCGTCCAGCGCCCTGCGCATGGCCTCGATCTTGCGCTCGGTCTCCTGCTCGGCCGTGGTCATCGTGAG
>JAFMJQ010000060.1 GCA_017853415.1 Thermoleophilia bacterium
TCCATGATGAGCCCCACGTAGAACGGGCCGAACTCCCCGAACCGCGTGGACACCTCGTCGAAGCGCATCTCGTAGACGATCTCCTTGAGCGCGGCGAGGTCATCGCTGAACAGCGTGACCCCCCACTCCCAGTCGTCGAGGCCCGTGGATCCGGTGATGAGCTGCGTCACCCGGCCCGCGAACTTCCGGCCCAGCGTGCCGTGGCCCATCATCAGCGCCTTGCGCTCGTCGAACGACAGGGCGTACCAGTTGTCGTCGCCCTCACGGCGCTTGCTCATGGGGTAGAAGCACAGGAGCTTGCGCACGGGGAGATCGGGGTGCACGCGCATCTCGCGGTAGTGCGCGATGCGCTCGTTCCACTCGGCGAGCTTCCCCTCCACATCATCCTCGCCCAGCTGCACCAGGCGGGCGCGCTCGTCGTCCTCGGTGGCGCGGTACTCGCTCTCCTCGGTGATGGAGAGGTACGAGTAGACCACCTCCACCGGTCCGGAGGTCACGCCCTTCACCGCCACGTCGAGGTGGTGCAGGTTCGGGGCCACGAGCATGAGCCCGAAGTCGGCACGGCCGCCGAGCACCGAGAACGCCCGCACCTGGTTCTCGGGCGCCGCCTCGGTGAACGCGCGCAGCGCGGCCTGGATCGGCAGGCCCGAGCCATCCTCGGGACGCGCGCGCAGCATGAGGTGCGCCACGCCCCAGCCGCTGCTGGGCACCACGGGTTCGTGCGGGGAACTCACGGCGGTGACGCTAGCGCAGCCCCGCCCGCTACCGTGGCGGCGTGGGAGATCCCGAGACCTTTGACCCCGGGGGCAGGTTCCGCGCCGAGGTGGCCGCCTCGCGCATGGTCGACCCCATGCCGGGGCTGCAGGTGCTGGCCGATGAGCTCGGCGTGCCGGTGGACGACGTGCTGCACCACGCGCTGGTGCGCTGGTCGAGCGCGGGGTCGGAGGCCCTGCTGGCGGCCCCGCCCGAGATGCTCACCGCCCTTCGCGATGCCGCGGACGCCGGCGACATCGCGCGCGTGCGGGGGATCGTGGACGCCCTGCTGGCCGGCTGGGACGGCTGACCGGGCGGGCGCGCGGGATCAGGCGCGCCGCATGGGGATCGCCTGCCGGAAGCGGAAGACCTCGTCGGGGTCGAACCGGCGGCGGGTGTCGATGAGCCGGTCGAGGTTGCGCCCGTAGTACACCTGCGGCCGGTTGCGCTGGTCGGAGTCGATGTAGTTGACGTATTTCTGGCCGCACACGTGCGGCGCCAGAGCCTTCTCGAAGCGACGCAGCCACTGCACCCCGGCCTCCTGCTGCTGGGGCTGCGGCCAGTAGGCCTCGTACTGCATCGAGAACCGCATGTCGCGGTGGGCGAACGCCGTGGACGCAGCGGGAACGCGATTGATGGCCCCGCCGTAGGAGTCGAGGATCATCATTCCCGTGCCCATGGCGGGGCCCTGCGCCTGGCGCTCGGCCACCTGGTCGCGGATCACCTCGGCGCCCGCGCGGCTGAACGACGTGGACGCCCTCACGTAGTCGGACTTGCCCCAGTGCGGGGTGCGCGTGATCTGCCCGTTGGGGTTGGCCTGCTGGCGGGCGCACTGCTCGGCCGCCTGCGCGGTGCACTGCGCCCAGTACTGGATGAGCGACGCGTACGACGCCTGGGTGATCGATCGACTGCTCGGGGTGACCCTGGCGAGCAGCGGCGCCAGCACGGCATCGAGCTGCGCCTGCGTGCCGATGAACTGGCCCGACACCTCGCTGATGGGGTTGGCACCGGCGGCGTTGGTGATGGTCGTGCAGAGGCTGAACAGTCCGTCATCGGCCTGCCAGCACCAGTCCTGCCAGGCGAGGATGACGTCCGCGCACTCCGACCAGGGGAAGTACAGGACGAAGTGCATGGCGGGCTCGGCGGGGTGCACCGCGATGTCGTACGAGGTGATGATCCCGAAGTTGCCGCCCCCGCCCCCGCGGCACGCCCAGTAGAGATCGCGCTCCGACCGGGGGCCGGCCTCGCGCAGCCGCCCGTCGGCGGTGACGATGCGAAAACCCAGCACGTTGTCGGACAGCGTGCCCCACTTGCGCGCCACCCATCCGAGCCCGCCGCCCTGCGCGAGCCCGCCCACCGACACCGTGGGGCAGGTGCCGCCCGGAATCGTCAGCCCGAGCGGGGCAAGCTGGTGGTACGTCACCCCCAGCGCCGCCCCGCCGCCGATGCGCGCATACGGCACCCGGCCCGACTTCGGCACCACCTGCGAGAGGTTGGTGAGGTCGACGATGAGCCCGTCGTTCACGGTCGAGTAGCCCTGGTACGAGTGCCCGCCGGCCCGGGCCGTGATGAGCACGTCGTTGCGCGCGGCCCAGCGGATGGCCTGCTGCACGTCGCGCTCATCGGCGGCGTAGAGCACCGCCAGGGGCCTGCGGCCGTCGAACCTCGGGTTGAAGATCTGCGCGGCCAGCATGAGCGTGGAGTCGGACCGGGTGACAAGGGGGCCGCGGGTCATGGCGCGCAGCTCGCGCACCATGCGCGCATCGCCCGAGGCCCGCCGGGCGGCGGCGATCGACCACGACGGCAGTGCCACCGCCCCGGCCGCGGCCACAGCGCCCAGCAGCAGCGTGCGGCGGGTGACCGGCGTGCCGTTGGAGGGGGGTGGCTCCATCGCCGGAGGTTACCCCGTGATGCGCCGCACCTGCGTGCCGGTGACCACGTAGACGTTTCCGGCCCGGTCCTCGCCGAACGAGGTGACGCCCGGGATGCGACCGAGGCGGTTGGTGATCTCCTCGGGCGTTCCGGGGTTGACGGCGTCGAGCGCCCATGCCCGGCCGGTGCACCAGTCGGCGTACACATAGCGGCCGACCAGCGACGGCGCACCCGGACCCCTCACCACGTACCCGCCGGTCACCGAGCAGTTGCCGTCGTCATGCGGATACTCGGCCACCGGGTCGGTCTCTCGCGCACCGCGCGTGCCGCCCTTGAAGTCCTGTGTGCCCTCGCGCTTGCTCCAGCCGAAGTCGCGGCCCGCCTGGCCCGCGCGGGCGACATCCACCTCTTCCATCCTGTTCTGCCCGACGTCGCCCATCCACAGGTCGCCCGTGGCGCGATCGAACGTGATGCGCCAGGGATTGCGCAGGCCGAGCGCCCAGATCTCGGGTCGCGCCCCGGCCTGGCCCGCGAAGGGGTTGCCGGCGGGGATCGCATAGCCCAGCCCGCCCTGGCGCCGCGAAGGATCGATGCGGATCACCTTGCCGAGCAGCGTGCCCAGGTTCTGGGCCCGGTTGCCGGCATCACCCGCGCCCCCGCCATCCCCGAACGCCACGTAGAGCATGCCGTCGGGTCCGAAGGCCAGCGCGCCGCCGTTGTGGTTGGCGTAGGGCTGGCGCTGCGACAGCACCACGCGCGCCGTGCGCGTGGACACCGCCCGGGCGCCCGGGCGGGTGCGGAACTCCACCACGCGGGTGTCGCCGCGACGGTTGGTGTAGTCGACGTAGAAGCGTCCGGATGTCGCGAAGTCGGGCGCGAAGGCCAGGCCCAGCAGGCCCTGCTCGAGGCCCTGCGATCCCACGCGGTCGCGGATGTCGAGCCAGGTCGGCCCCGGTCGGCCATTTCGTCCGATGGGGCGGATGAGCCCGTTCCTCTGCACCACGAGCAACCGCGATTCGCCGGGCGCCTGGGCCACGCCGAGCGCCGACTCGAATCCGCTGCCCACCCGCGCAAGACCAAGCGCCGATGCCGACGAGGCCGCGCCCGCTGCGGCCAGGGCGCACGCGGCGCCCACGGAGATGCACATGGCCTTGCCCGTCATGCCCCGACGGTATCCCACCCGGGGGCCGCGCACGCTGGTCGAGGTGCTAGTTGACCTCGGCGGGCTCGATGACCGGCTGCACCACGCGGCTCACCGTTACCGGCAGCAGTCGCACGAACGCATTGAGTTCCGCCACCGACGCGCCCCGCTTGATGCCATCGACGAGGCGCAGCAGCACGGCCACCTCGCGGGGCCCGAGATCGACGATTACCGGATCGAGGGCCTCGACCAACTTGCCGCGCATCACGGGGTCGATGCCGGCGAGCGCGGATTCCAGATCGGGCGGAAGGGCGTCAGACATGCGTTCATTCTACCCCACGTCCGGTGAGTTCCCGCGGCATGGGTCGGTGCATGACCCCCCGCATGCCGCATGCAGGCGCCAGACGCGGCCCACAACCGACTGGTGGGCCTCGGACGGGATCTCCCCGCCCAGCGACAGCGTGCAGCGAAGCGCGTGGCAGATGGCATGCAGCGACTCGCGCGGCCGCGCCGGCACCGGGCACAGGCCCGCCGCGCGCATGGGAGCCAGCACCTCGCGCTCGAGTCGACCGGGCACCATGTCGGGCAGGAAGAACGCATCGCGCAGCACCGGCGCGCCGTGGCGACGGTCGATGAGCACCACCAGCGGCGCAACCCGGCCGGCGTCGCGGGTCACCGCCAGCACCATCTGGCGCTGATCGGCCGTCGGCCCGCCGGGCCCGCACCATGCCGCGGCCAGCCGTGGGTGCGCCAGGGCGCGGGCCGCCGCCGACACCGCCGCCGCGCCATCCACGGCATGCCGCGCGGCACGGGCGCCGCGGCCATCCAGCACCGCGGCGCAGGCGATGAGCATGTCGAGGCAGTGGGGCGTGCCCGCGCGCGCGAGCGCTGCCACCAGGCGCTGCAGCACCGCGGGCGGGAGCACCAGCCCGATCTCCTCCACCACCGCCTCCACGAGGTGAGCTCGCCCCAGTGCCAGCACCCGGCGCGCGAGGTCGTCGGGGCGGGCCAGCCAGCCCGCCGGGCCGGGCGTGCGCGAGGCGAAGCGACGCAGGGCGGCCTCGGCGTCGAGCTGCGCACCGAGGTCGTCGAGGCAGTCGCGCACGGGCGCGCAGTGCGGACGCCACGCGCGGGCCAGGCCCACCTCGATGGCGCGGCGGGCGGCCACCTCGTCGCCCTGGTCGAGCAAGGCCAGCGCCCGGTGATAGCTGCGGGTGGCCTCGTCGAGGCGGGGCCCGGGTGGATGGTGATCGCGGGTGCCGGGCACCCATCCCACGCTAGGCCGCCGGTGCGCACGCAATACGCGCGCACCGGTGAGGATCAGTTGCGGATGACCACCGGGGTGCCCGCGCGCACCAGCCGCATGAGCCGCCGGATGTCGGCGTTGCGCATGCGGATGCACCCGTGGCTCACGGGCTTGCCGATGAGCTCGGGCTTGCTCGTGCCATGGATGGCCACGCGGCCGTTGCCGCCCGCGTACTCATTGAGCACGTTCGAGAATGCCGTGAGCGGCATGACGATGGGACCCAGGAATGCCTTGGGATCGCCGGTGGGGATCACCTCAGCCACGGCGAACTTGCCCACCGGGGTCGGGGTCTTGGGCTCGCCCACCGCCACGGGGAACGAGCGCAGCTTGCGCGTTCCGCGGTAGAGGTGCAGCTTGCGGTCGCCGGTGTCGATCACCACCCGCAGTTCAATGGGCCGGAACACCATGTCCGATGCCCTCACCCAGGCGGTGCTGCCGTTGGGGCGCACGGGCAGCAGCACCTTCACCCAGCGCACGCCCGCCACCACCTTCACCCCGCGCACCTGCAGCCACACGGGGCCGGCGCCGAGCGGTGCGATGGGCTGAAGCAGGCGCAGGGCCTTTCCACCGGGCGTGGGGTTGGCACGCGCGGTGGCCACCACGAGCAGGCGGCCGGCCCACGAGCGCGTGGGGTTGGGCGGCGCGACGGGCGATGGCGGCGCCACGGGCTTGGGCGCGGTGGGCGTCGGCGTGGGCGTGGGTGCCGGAGCGGGAGCCGGGGCGGGCGCCGGTTCCACGGGAGCAGCCGGCGGGGCGGGCACGGGGTCCTGGGTGACGGCCACGGGGTCAGGGGTGCTCACCACGGGATCCTGGGCGGCGGCCACCTGCACGCCGCACAGCAGCGCACCCATCGCAACCAGCGTCATCGCCTTGACTCGCACGCCACAAACGGTATCCCAGCGAGCGGCCGCCGAACCATGGGGTGGTTGCGTGGAGCCGTGTCATCATCCGCGCATGCCCGTCTCCTGGAGCGGCCTCTTCCTCCCCGCCGCGACGGGTTTCTTCGCGACCATCGGTGACTGGGCCGCGGAATACGGCTACCTGGCGATCTTCCTGGTGGTCGCGGGAGATGGAATCGTCCCGATCCTTCCCGGCGAGACATCCATCGTGGCCGGGGCGGTGTTCGCCGCCGAGGGCGATCTCTACCTGTGGGGCGTGATCCTCGTGGGCGCGGTCGGTGCGGTGGTCGGTGACTCCATCGCCTACTGGATCGGGCGCGGGGGGGCGCCGCAGATTCGTCGCGTCATCACCCGCATGGCCGGCGAGCACCGCACGCACGCCGCCGAGCGCATGGTGCAGCGCCACGGGCCCGCGCTGGTGTTCACCGGAAGGTTCCTGCCGGGAATCCGCATCGGCATCAACATGGCCTGCGGAGCCGGGCAGATGTCATATCGCCGATTCCTGCTGTTCGACGCCGCAGGGGCCATCTGCTGGTCGGTGCAGGCGGCGCTCATCGGATACTTCGCCGGCAAGGCATTCGCCAACCAGATCTGGGTGGCGCTGGTGGTCGCGCTTGGCGTGGCCGGCCTGGTGGCGCTGTTCGTGATCATCCGCGAGCGCCGAATGGTGGCGCGCGAGGACGCCCTCGAGGCCGCTGAGGATCGCGCCGCTACGCTGTCGGGCGACCCCGCCGACGCAGCGTCCAAGGAACCCGCGTGATGCACCGCGCCCTGCTCTCGATCACCGCAACCGCCGCTGCCGTGACCATCGGCGCGGCGGCGGCATGCCCCGCCCTGGCCGACGGCGGGCGCACCGCCTGGCCGGGGTCGTCCCTGCTGGCCGGCGCGTGGACCGCCACCGCCACCAGCACCACCGACAGCGCCTTCACCTTCCCGGTGAGCGCCGTGGTGTCGGTGGCTGCCACGGGGCGCCCCACCGGCACCGTCACCCTCGGCGGCCCCGTCAACTGCGCGGGCGACTGGACGCCGGTGTCCACGACGGGCCGCGTCACCACCTTCTCGGAGGACATCATCAGCCGCGTCCCGGGCGGCGAGTGCATTAGCGACGGCACCGTGCGGCTGTCGCCGGCGAGCGACGGTCGCCTGCGATACGCCTGGGCCAAGGGCAGCGGGGGCAGCGTGGCCTACCTCGAGCCCGTCGGGGTGTCGGGCCGGTGGGTGGGCAGCCTCACCCAGGCCGGGCTCGGCACGGTGCCCATGCGGCTGAGCGTGGTGGGCGTGAGCGACGGCCAGATGCACGGGACGTCGCGCTACGGCGCCCCGCTCGACTGCCGGGGCAACCTCAACCCCATCGGCACGGGCAGCCAGAAGCGCGCGGTGCTGCGCGAGACCATCACCCGGAGCGCGAGCAGCAACTGCGTGGGCACGGGCACCATGACGGTGAGCATGCGCAGCGATGGCCGCCTGGCCTATCGCTGGACCGGCGGCGGCCTGGTGTCGACGGCGACGCTGCGCAGGGCCGACTAGCCATGGCAACCCGCATCGACATCGACGGCCGCACGCTGGCGTCGCGCATGCCCGAGATCGCCGCGGCCGACGAGGCCGTGGTGGTGATCGGCCGCCCGGTGTGCCCGGCATGCCAGGTGACAGGCGCCGGGCTCGAGGCCCTGGCCGATGCCCGCCCGGGGCTCTTCATGGCGTTCGTCGAGATGTGGGGCCCCGAGGACTGGCGCGCCCGCGGCGAGGACGGCTGGCCCGATGGGGTGACCGTGAGCCCCTCGGCGGTGCCCGCCACGGTGCTGATGCGGCGCGGCGAGGTGGTGGCCAAGAGGTTCGGGGCGGTGCCCGCCCACGACCTCGATCGCTGGATGGACGACCACTTCGGCCCGGCCGACCGGCCCGTGCCCGAGGGCATCACCGAGGCAGAGCAGGCGGTGCTCGACCGCACGGCGGCGCGCCGCGCGCAGCACGATGCCGTGAAGGGGCTCTGAGCGCACCCACCATATGGGTGCTCGGGGATCAGCTCGATCCCGCGGGCCCGGCGTTCCGGGGGCACAGGCCGGGTGAGGCGCGGGTGCTGATGGTGGAGAGCGACCACGCGATCTCCCGCCTGCCCTACAACCGCGAACGGCGCGTGCTGGTGATCGGGGGCATGCGGCGCCTGGCCGACCGCCTGCGCAGGGATGGCTGGACGGTGGACCTGCGCAGGGCGCCCACGCTCTTCGCCGGCGTGATGGCGCATGCCCGCGACGAGCAGCCCGATCGCGTGGTGGTGGCGCACCCCACCTCGCGCAGCGGCCGTGCGCTGGTGCGGCGCCTCGGCACGGCCCTGCCGGTGCCCGTGGAGGTGCGCGAGCCGGTGGGGTTCATCACCCGGCCCGGCGAACTCGACGAGATCCTCGGCCGCCGGGCACCCCGCATGGACACCTTCTACCGCGAGATGCGGCGGCGCATGGACATCCTCGTGGACCCCCACGGCGACCCGGTGGGCGGCGCGTGGAGCATGGACAAGGACAACCGCAAGCCGCCGCCCCGCACGCGCGACCTGGGCGCCCCGGCCCCGTGGCTGCCCCCGGCCGATGACCCCCTCGACCGCTCGCTGCGCCGCGACTTCGCGTCGCTGCCCGAGACCGGCGAGGGCGGCGAGCGCGTGATGGCCGCCGACACCGACGAGGCCGAGGCCGCGCTCGATCGCTTCATCGAGGCCCGCCTGGCGGGGTTCGGCCCGCACCAGGACGCCATGATGGACGACGACTGGGCGATGTCGCACGCCCTGCTCTCGGGGCCGCTGAACCTGGGCATCCTCTCCCCCGCCCGCGTGGCGCGCCGGGTGGCCGATGCCCTTGACGACGGCGCGCCCCTGGCATCGGTGGAGGGGTTCGTGCGCCAGGTGATCGGCTGGCGCGAATACGTATGGGGCTGGTACTGGAAGCGCACGTGGCGCCAGGCCAACGCGCTGGGCGCCGAGGCCCCGGTGCCCGCGGCCCTGTGGGGCGGCACCACGCGCATGCGCTGCGTGCAGGTGGCCATGCAGGGCATCCATCGCCGCGGCTACTCGCACCACATCCAGCGGCTGATGGTGCTGGGCACGCTCATGCTGCTTCGTGGCACCGAGCCGTGGGCGGCCACGCGGTGGTTCCAGGCGGCGCACGTGGACGGCGCGGCCTGGGTGATGGCGCCCAACGTGATCGGCATGGCGCTCTACGCCGACGGCGGGGCCATGATGACCAAGCCCTACGCCGCCAGCGGCGCCTACATCAACCGCATGAGCAACCACTGCCGCTCGTGCCCCTACAACCCCAAGATGGCCACCGGCGCCGATGCCTGCCCCTTCACCACCCTCTACTGGGACTTCCTCGATCGCCACCGCGACAGGCTCGGGCAGAATCCGCGCATGTCGCTCTCGATGCGCAACCTCGAGAAGAGGCCCGACCTTCCGGCCATCCGCGCCCGTGCGCGCGAGGTGATGGCCGCCCTCGACACCGGAGTGGACTGATGGCCGACCAGCCCAAGCGCCGCGGGCGCATCACCACGCGCGGACTCGGCGCCGAGCGCGTGCGCGACGCCGACCTCGCGCTGCTGCAGGGCCCGGAGCCGGACTTCGTGTCCACCGACCCGTGGCGCGCCCTGCGCATACTCGGGGAGTTCGTGGAGGGCTTCGACCTGCTGGCGCGGGTGGGCCCCGCGGTGTGCGTGTTCGGCTCGGCCCGCACGCCCCCCGACGACCCCGACTACGCCGCTGCCGTGGAGATCGGCCGCCTGCTGGCGCGCGAGGGCCGGGCGGTCATCACCGGCGGCGGCCCGGGGCTGATGGAGGCCGCCAACAAGGGCGCGGCCGAGGCCGGGGGCCTGTCGGTGGGCCTCAACATCGAGTTGCCGCACGAGCAGTACCGCAACCCCTACGTGAACCTGGGGGTGGACTTCCGGTACTTCTTCGTGCGCAAGACGATGTTCGTCAAGTACTCCGAGGCCTTCGTGGTGATGCCCGGCGGCTTCGGCACCCTCGATGAGCTCTTCGAGGCCCTGGTGCTCATCCAGACCGGCAAGGTGCGCGACTTCCCGCTGGTGCTCTATCGCAGCGCCCACTGGACGGGGCTCATCGACTGGATGCGCGAGACCACCCTGGGCGAGGGCTGGATCGACGAGTCCGACCTCGACCGCATCCACCTGGCCGACACTCCCGAGGAGGTCGTGAGCGTGGCCTGCGGGGGCACCGGCTAGCCACCCACCCGTACGTGGGGGCGCCACCCACCGGGACGGCCGTGGCATGTGGGGCGCCGTGGCCCGACACTCGTATGCATGGCGCGGAATCTGGCGAAGCGACGCAAGGGCCTGCTCTCGGTATCGGCGGCCGCGGGCCTGCTCGGGGTGAGCGTGTCGTCGCTCAGGGCCTGGGCGGCGGACGGCCTGGTGCCCCATGAGCGCACGCCCGGCGGCCACCGGCGCTTCGATCGCGAGCAGCTGCGCGAGTGGATGCAGGCCCGCGGCGGTGAGCTGCCGGCCCAGCCGTCGGGCCGCGGGCTCATGCTGGTGGCGGGCCGCATCGACTGCCTGCCGGGTACCGCACGGGCACTCATCGATGCCCGCGAGGCCATCGTGGACGACGCACTGGCGATCATCGCCGACGGCGCCACGCCGTCGCGGCGTCGCATCACGGCGCGGCGCGCGCGGCTGGAGGACCAACTGGCCGACCTCGCCGACGCCCTCGATGCCGGCGATCTCTCGGGCTGCCTGCGCGAGTCGGAGTGGCAGGCCTTCCGGCACGGCGCCGCGGGGCTTCCCGCCACGCAGCCCGTGGGCGAGTGGCTGGCGCTGGGCTGCGCCGTGGAACGGCACCTGCACTCAATCGGCACGCCCACGCGCGACATCGACGAGCTGCGCCGGGCCATGGACCGCCTGGCCTGGCGCGCCGCCGCCGGCCTGGCGGCGGGGCGTCGATCGCGAGCCGAGGTACGGGATCATGCGCGCTCTGCGGCCTGACGGGGCGGTGGGCGCGCGGGGCCGACAGGATCGCGCGTGGCTGCCCATCTCGGGAGCCGCGCGCGCGCTCGGGGTGAGCACCAGCACGCTGCGCGCGTGGGCCGCCGAGGGTCGGGTGCCCCACGTGCGCACCGCCGGCGGTCACCGGCGATTCAACCCCGACGCCCTGGCGGAATGGCTGGCAGAGCGCCCCGACCCCGGCACCCCGCGCGAGGAGCGCTCGACGGCCGTGGCGCGGGCGCCGGAGTTGGCCGCGGTGCTGGTGGGGCGGGCCGAGCGCATCGCCGATCTCGCCGACGCGGACCCCGGCGTGGGCAGCGCCGCGGGGTTCCAGCGCCTGCCCGTGCATGAGCGCAGGCGCGCGGTGGTGGACTGGGTGCTGGTGGTGGCCGAGGCCCTGCGCACCGGCCGGCTCTCGAACGCCCTCGACCAGGCGGGTGAGTACGGC
>JAFMJQ010000160.1 GCA_017853415.1 Thermoleophilia bacterium
GTCCTGGTAGCCCATCTCGGCAAGTGCCTGGCCGTCGCGGGTGACCTTCTGCACCTGCCCGTCAGAGGTGTAGGCGTAGGTGGTGGAGGTCGCCTGCCCCTTTGCGGTGACCGTGCGCACCTCGACGGGCCGGTCCTCGGAGTCGTATGAGGTGGTGACCACCGTGCCCCACACGTCGGTGGTGCGCACGACACGGCCGAGGAGGTCCATCACCTGCGCACTCGACCGGCTGGTGCCGTTCGTGCTGGTGGTGCGCATGTGCATCGGGTTGCCTGCCACCGCGTAGTCGTAAGCCGTGGTCACGGCCCCGGTGGCAGTGCGCACCAGCGCGCCGGAGGCGTCGAACACGTTGCAGGTGGGCGTGGCGCCGGTGATCTGCTGCCCGACGATGTTGCCCGCCCCGTCGTATGCCTGGGTGGTGGTCAACCCGCCCGGGGTGGTGCGGGTGCGCGCGAGGCCCCCCTGGTTTGACGCCGCGCCCGCACATGCGGTGGATGCGGCCTCACCCGGCCCGTAGTAGTCGGTGAGCGTGCGGTCGGCGGCGATCGAGGTGAAAGCGGTCGCCCTGCCGAACTGGCCCGACCCGGGCGCGTAGGGCTCGTAGGTGCGGCTGGCCACCTTGCCGGATGCCGAGCGTGCCGCGGTCACCTGCTGCGGATCGGTGGGGCTGAAGGTGTTCTGGGTGGTGAGGTCGGTCACCGATCCGTCGGGCGTGAGCTGATCGCGAACCGTCATCGCCGTGGCCTGGGGCAGCCCCGGGCGCAGCGCAGATGCCGGTATCGCGCTCGTGCCCTTGGGCGTGGTCCAGCTGACGCCCGCGGTGGCCACGCCCGAGCCCGCCGAGCGCACGTCGATGCGCATCTGCAGCAGGTCGCCCGGCTTGGCACCGCGGGCGAGCTGGTCGGGGCACGAGGGCTGGCACCGGACCCCGCTCACCCACAGCTGGGTGCCGGGAGCGGTATTGGTGATCTGCGTGATTCCACCCTCGGGCACGACGAGCAGGCCCTCCAGCCTGGCCGAGAACGCCCCGCCGCCCACGGGGCTCGCCGGCCAGCGGATGTCGAGCGACCGGGGAGTGCCGCCGTTGACCTGCGGGCCGATCGATGCGCCGGCCGGGGTGCCCTGGAATGCACCGCCCTGCCAGTAGGTGGCAAGCAGGCCCTCGATGGGCACGGGCGCGGTGCTTGAGCCCGACCCCGGCTTGGTGTCGTACCGATACGCGGTGCGCGGGGCGCCGGGAGCATCGGGGTCGGCGCTCGGGCCGACGGTGCTCGCCGGGCGGCCGAGCGCGTCGTATCCGTAGCGGGTGACCATGCCGCCGGGCGCCGTCATCTGCGTCGGCGCCTGGCGGGCCTGGTCCCAGGTGGTCTCGGTGGCCCGACCGGCCGAATCAGTGGTGCGGGTGGTGATCATCGTGGCCGTGCTGGCCTGCCCGGTGGAGATGGTCTTGCCGCCGGTGCCCGAATCGCCGGGCGTGGGCTCCACCACCTGGATGCCCCCGGATGAGGGATATGAGAAGACACGGGCGGCGCGGGGCGGCGCGGTGCCCTGCCGTGCCGAGAACAGGCCCGACGGCCGGGTGATGCGGTTCACCCTGCCCTGGTCGTCGTAGGCAATGGATGTCATGACGTCGGCGTCCTGCGCACCGATGCCGCCGGGCAGCACGCCCGCGGCGATGGCCGCGTTGCTGAGGGGACCGCGAACGCGGTCGGGGCGACCGGCGGCGTCATAGCCGATGTCGGTCTGCCCGAGATTCTCCCCCCCGGCCTGGGAGTCGGTGACCACCCGGGCGATCACGGGCCCGCCCGCACGGGCGGCGTAGAAGACGTCGGTAACCGAGCCGTCCCAGCCGGTGACCTTGCAGAGCATCCCGGAGGGCGCCGCGATGAACCCGCTGCCCGCCGCGCTCGGGCAGCTCCCCGAGCCACCGTATGCCAGCGCGACGCTGCGCCCCGATACCGGGTCGGTGATGGCGGTGAGCCGGCCCGTGCCGTCGTAGTCCGACTGCGGCGTGGGGTTCTTGGCCGACCACGTGGACGACGGATACGAGCGCGTGCCCACACCCGTGGACGGGAAGGTGGTGACCTGCCCGCCGCGATCGGTGATCTGGAAGGGGGCGCCCTGCACGCCCTGCGCCTGGGACAGCACGGCGTACTGCCCGCTGGGCCACGCCTGCCCCGCACCCCAGTCGGCCACCCACGCGCCGGGGGAGGTCTGGCGGAAGGGCACCACCTGGCCCGAGGAGTCGGTGAGTTCGATGCGGTCGGTGGCCGGCCGCCTGAGCAGTACCCAGGGCGCGCTGGCCGATGAACCGACGCGCCACCCGGCAGGCACACCCGGTGTGGGAGTGGCCGACAGGCGATTTGTCGGCTGGTACGAGAGCGTCACCGATACGGGGCCCGAGACCGTGGCGAGAGGGGCCGTGGAGATGGCGAGCGCGGGCTCCCCCACCACGCTCATCACGCCGATGCCCGAGTAGCTGACCCTGCCCTGCACGTCCGCCCGCTGCAGGTCCACGCGCATGAGGTGCGGGCCGAAGGTGC
>JAFMJQ010000161.1 GCA_017853415.1 Thermoleophilia bacterium
CCTGGCTGTACCGCTGGCGGGGGCTCGTGGGATCGCTGGTGGCGCACGCCACCGTCAACGCGGTGGCGGCCATCGCGCTGGTGGCCCAGGCCTGATCAGCCCGCGGGCGTGGGCGCGCGGTCGGGGATCTCCGCGCGCACGAGCGCGCCCCCATCGGGACCCTCGCCGAGGGACCACTGACCGCGCGTGATGTCGTCGAGCAGCGCGCTGCCAAGGCCGGGGGCCCCTCCCGCCGGGCCGATGCCGTCGTCGGCCACCTGCACCAGCCACGCACCGTCCGTGGCGGAGATGACCACCCGGGCGCGCGTGGCATGACCATGCACCAGGGCGTTGTTCAGGCACTCGTCGAGCACGCGCACCAGCCCAGTGGGCACACGGGAATCGGGCGGGGCATCGATGTCGAGCTGGAGATCGAGCATCGCCTGCCAGCGCGACCGCACCCCTGCCTCGACATCCGCCACCGACCGCGCGGCCCCATCGTTGGCCGGGGGCAACTGGACGCCCATGCCGAGGGCGGCCTCGGCCTGCGCCACGGCCTCCGCGATGCCCGCCGGGTCTCCCTTCTCCACTGCGGCGTCGAGCGCCGTGGAGGCTGCGAGGAGCTGCGGCTGCACGGTGCCGTGCAGGTGGGTGGCGAGCTCACGCGACAGGCGCCCGTTCATCAGCTCGAGCGCGGCCTGCTCGGCATCGGCCTGCGCGCGGTCGTCGACCAGGGCCTGGATGACGGCGGCCCCGGAGTCACGGATCATCAGCACCACCGACGACGCCACGGTGACGATGGCGATTGCGATGACCCCGGCGATGAGCGACAGGGGCACGGCGCTGCGGCCGAGGATCGCCGACGACGCCACCTGGCCGGCCACCGGGCCGCCCACCACCGCCAGCGCGGTGACGACCATGGCCAGGCGGGGAAGCCTGTGGATGACCACCCGGCCGCACAGGTAGATGGCGGCGAGGATCGCCATGGCCGCGAACGCACCCGCGAAGGCCGCTAACCCCGGTCGCGCCACCAGGTCGGCGCGCACGAGGATGGTGCCGAGCGTGATGAACTCGGCCACGAGGAGTGGCAGCGGGTGGCGCACCAGGGCACTCGGCACGATGCTGCGCCACCGGATGGTCACCGACGATCCCCCGTCGACCCAGAGCTCATGGCTGGCGGATCGCACGGCCGAGCGGGCGGCGCCGCGCAGCGACTCCGCCGCGCGCGAGGCATCGACGGGCGCCTCGCTGCGCGCGGCCGCACGCAGCAACTCGGCGGCCTCGCGCTGCGACGGCCCGAGTTCCCGGCGGGCGGCCTCGATGATGAGCCCCCGGGTCGACTCCACGGCGTCACCGGTCTCCATGCGGGCGGCCTGCGCGCGCACGAGGTCCCGCTCCGCCCGGTCACGGGTGATGCGGTACCACTCGCGAAGGCCCACCACGTAGGTGACCAGCGGGAAGATTCCGGCGCAGCGCACCGCCCCGCTCACCAGCAGCGCCATGAACGGCGCCTCGGTGACCCCGCCCTGGCCCACGATCACGGCCCCCACGAACGGGGCCACGGACACCACCCCCAGCCCCAGGCCAACCACCGCGACGGCCCACACCGGCACGGGGCGGGTGTCGCAGCGGGCGAACACCGTGCGATCGAGCACGGCCTTCGCGATGAACAGCAGCGCGATGGCCACCACAAGGGCACCGAGGGCCTGCCACGTGGTGAACGCGCCATCCCTGAGAAGCTCGAGCTTGAGCAGCAGGGCGAAGGCCACCAGCACCCAGTACGGGACGGC
Organism: Thermoleophilia bacterium; assembly: GCA_017853415.1. Taxonomy (GTDB): domain Bacteria; phylum Actinomycetota; class Thermoleophilia; order Miltoncostaeales; family Miltoncostaeaceae; genus SYFI01. Next base: position 1,770 of record JAFMJQ010000161.1, read on the forward strand.
CGAGCGCACGGCGCGCCCGCCAACCAGCGCCTGGGCGCCCGGAACGCTAGGAGCGGTTGCCAGGGGATCCGCCCGTGAGGCGGTAGTACTCGCGCGTGATCAGCACCCTTTGATTATGCGCGCGATCGTGCTGGATGCCCAAGGCGCGGGCGATGCGCGAGATCGACACCTCCACCGCGCCGACGGTCACGCACCGGCGCTCGGCGATCTCGGCATTCGAGAGGCCCTCGGCAACGAGGCGCATGGTCTCGGCCTGCGCATCGGTGAGGTCGATCCCGATGTCGCGGTCGCGCACCGCCCGGCCGGCGTCGGCGCGCGCGGCCATGATGATCGACCGGTCGATGGCCATGCGCAGCGACTCCATGCTCGACACCGACTCCTTCACCACGTACTCGGTTCCCGGGGGCACCTGGATGAGCTTCCCCGCCACGAGGCGCGGGTCGCGGTACCCGGTGAGCACCACGATTCCCGCCAGCGGCAGCATGCGCCGCACCACGTGGGCGAGCGAGATGCCATCCGGCCCCTCGCCGAGGTCGAGGTCGGTGACGAGCGCATCCACGGGACCCCGGCGCAGCTGCTCCATGGCCTCGGCGGCGGTGCCGCACGGGCCCACCACGCGCACGTCGTGCGCGCCGAGGGCATCGGCAAGGGACGCTCGCAACAGGGCATTGTCCTCGACGAGGAGCACGTCAAGCATGACCCGGTCACCATAGCCCTGCGCCGCACCCCGGTGGCACACGGTGATGGGGTAACCCGACATGCCGCCC
>JAFMJQ010000162.1 GCA_017853415.1 Thermoleophilia bacterium
GCACCTTCGGCCCGCACCTCATGCGCGTGGACCTGCAGCGGGCGGACGTGCAGGGGGTCATCGACTACTCGGGCGTCGGCGTCACGGCGGTGACCGGCGAGCCCATGATCTCGGTGGCCACCCCCGCCCTCGCCACCGTGTCGGGCCCGGTGTCGGTGAGCATGTCCTTCCAGCCGACCAACCGCCTGTCGGTGAATCCGACGCCGGGGATGCCCGCGGGCTGGAGGATCTCCGCGTCGTCGAGCGGCCCCTGGATGCTCCTCCGTCGCGCGGCCGAGGGGCGAATCGAGCTCACCGACTCCTCGGGCCAGGTGGTGCCCTTCCGCCAGACCTCCCCCGGCGCGTGGGTGGCCGACTGGGGTGCGGGGCAGGCGTGGCCCAGCGGGCAGTACGCCGTGCTCTCGCAGGCGCAGGGCGTGCAGGGCGCCCCCTTCCAGATCACCGAGCGCTCGGGGCAGGTCACCACGTTCCCGGCCACCAAGGTGGGGGGCACCAGCTACCCGCAGTCGACCTGGTCGGCCAAGAATCCCGCGCCCCAGTCGGACTACGACGCCAGCGGCCGGCTCACCGCCATCACCGATCCGGTGTCGGGCAGGAAGGTCACGCTCGCCTACGGCGGTTCCGGCTCGTGCCCCGCCGCGTCGGCTGATGGATTCATCGGGGCGCCCTCGGGCATGCTCTGCCGGGTCAGCGGCTGGGACGGCTCGACCACCGACATCTTCTACGCCAAGATTGCGGATAACCCGGTGGTCGCGCGCATCGTCACCGATGCCCAGGCGGGTGGCAGCCTGCTCGACCAGACCGATCTCGGGTACGACGCCGCCGGCCGCCCCGTGCGCATCCGCGGCCCCCTGGCCAATGCGGCGGTGGCCTCGGGCGTGCTCCCCGACGGCCTCGGGGCCCGCGATCCGGCGGTGATGACCAGCATCGCCTACGACGCCCAGGGCAGGGTGGCCACGGTCACCCGCCCGGCGGCGGTGCTCTCGGGCGGCCAGGGAACCGCGGGGAAGGGCGTCGAGCGCACCTTCTCCTACCCGCAGGCCGGACAGGTAACCGTGGCCCAGCCGGGTCGCTCGCAGCCGATCTCCACCGCGCAGGCCAACCCGGCCACGATGCTCGTCACGCGCACCACCGACTCCGCGGGCCGGGCCACCGAGACCACCTGGGACCAGGCACGCATGGCCGCGACGCAGGTGGTGTCACCCGGCGGCATGGTCACCCGTTACGCCTACGACCCGCTCGGTCGCCCGGCCACCACCGTCGGCCCCAGCACCGACCCCGACGCGCCGGGCGCCCCGCGCACCGCGTATCTGTACGACACGAAGCCCGCCTCCGACAGCAGGGCCGCCCCCGCGCCCATCGAGGGCCTGCTCGCCACCTACTGGCAGGGCGGGGCGTTCCAGGGCACCCCGGCCGGCGCGTCGATAGGCCCGCAGGTCAACGGCGGCACCCCCCGGTCGCTCGACATCCGCTGGCCGGCGAGCCCCGTGGGCGGCGGGGCATTCTCGGCCAGGCTGGAGGGCCTGCTCGTCGTGCCCGAGGGCGGCATCACGCAGATCACCAACACCGTCCCCGCAAGCCCGGTGTGGGTTGACGGCCTGCAGTGCCGCGCGCAGTGCCCGGCCGACCTCGGCCTGTCCACCCGGAAGCCCGGCGACCTGCTGCAGATCCGCATCGACGTGCGCTCGGCGGGCTCGGGCGTGGCCACCGCGGGCGTCAGCTGGACCACGCCCAAGGGCACGAGCGCGATACCGGCCTCGGCGCTTCGCCCCGGGCAGCCCCAGCCGACCGCCACATCGGTGCGCGACCAGCTGGCGGTCGACGGATCGGTGAGCGAGCTGACCACCCAGAGCATCTTCAGCCCCGCCGACCCGCAGCAGATCACCGCGGCGCGCTCGGCGTCCGGCGCCGTTGCCAATCGCAAGTACGAGGCCTACGCGCCGGGCTCGGGGCAGTTCGGCCGCGCCACCGGGTACACGTCGACGGCCAAGCAGACGACCACCACCGACTACTACGCACCCGGTGAGGCCCCTTCCGTGGGGGCGTGCCCGGGGGCCGCCTCCAACCAGGGCGGGCTCATGAGCTCGAAGACCACCCCCGGCGGCCTCACCGTGAGGCAGGCCTACAACGCCTCTGGTGACGTGGTGGGGCAGGTGGCCAGCGGCACCGCGCCATCGTGCAACGCCTACGACGCAGCGGGCCTGCTGGTGTCGAGCACCACCGCCGGCGTGCGCGTGACCTATCGGTCGGAGATCGCCTCGAACCCCATGCACCAGGGGAGCTCGGCAACCCAGGACGGCACCACGAGGTCGATGTCGACGGTGATGGACCTGCTCGGCCGGACCGTGCGCACCACCGACGTGTGGGGCACGACCGTGACGACGTCCTACGACTCGGATGATCGCCCGGTCGAGGTGCGCACGGTCACCGCAAAGGGCCAGGCCACCACCACCACGTTCGCGCACACGATCGATGGCATGGTGCAGAAGGTCACCCGCGACGGCCAGGCACTTGCCGAGATGGGCTACCAGGAC
>JAFMJQ010000061.1 GCA_017853415.1 Thermoleophilia bacterium
GCGCGCACGAACTCGGCGCCGGTGCGGGCGAAGAGGTCCTCGCAGAACCGCCGGTAGTCGAAGGTTGCGAACGGGAAGAAGCGCAGCACCTCGGCGCGCCTCTTGGTGTGGATCACGATGTCGTCATGCACCTGGTCGACCACGTGGGCCATGTCCATGTTCTCGAGGCACGCGAGGGGCACGGCCGAGGCCGAGGTCTCCCCCTCCCCGATGTCAAGGCGGTCGATCACCAGCACGCGGCCGCCGATCTGCTGGGCGGCGGCCAGGCCGCCGAACGAGCCCCCGCAGACGATGGCGTCGTACTGCCCGGGCATCAGGTGCGCGGAATCTCCTCGCCCGTCTCCGGGTCGATGCGGATGCCGTCGGTGATGCCGGTGCCGGGCGGGGCGCCCACGATGAGCCAGTGGCCGTCGCGGTCGCTGTTGTTCTGGATGCGGCGCGTGGTGTCCTTGCCCACCCGGATCCAGTCACCGTCCACGACCTCCACCACCTGGCCCTCGATGAGCATCTCCTGCGGGCCACCCGAGATCAGGTGGTAGAGCTCCTCCTGGCTGTGATGGCGGTGGTAGGCCATCTGGTCGCCCGGGTGGAACACCCACACGCGACAGGTCATCTCCTCGCAGTTCGTGGCGCCGGCGAAGTCCTGCGATGCGGGGCCACCGCCCTTGCGCTCGCGTCGCTCGACGTCGCCTGCATGCACGATGGTGAAGCCGTCAGCCATGTCGTCCTCCAGTGCGGGGTGCCGGTCCGAGCCTAGCCGAACATGAGCGGGGCGATTCCCCGCGTGAGGCCCGGGCGATCGGGCACGGCCCGCACGGCCATGAGCACGCCGGGCATGAAGCATTCGCGCGACAGGCTGTCGTGGCGGATCGAAAGCGTCTCGCCCAGGCCGCCGAGGATGACCTCCTGATGGGCCACCATGCCGGGCAGGCGCACCGAGTGGATCGGCACGTCGCCGTGCATCATCTCGGCCGTGTGCGCGGCCGTTCCCGACGGGGCATCGAGCTTGCCGTGGTGGTGAAGCTCCACGATCTCGGCGCTCTCCATGAAGCGCGAGGCCTCCTCGGCGAAGCGCATCATCAACACGGCCCCGACCGCGAAGTTGGCGGCCACGACGAGGTTCGCATCACCCGACTGCGCGAGGTCCGTGAGGTCGGCCATCTGGCCGTCGGTCATCCCCGTGGTACCGACCACGCAGTGCACGCCGGCCCTCAGGCATGCGCCGACGGTCTCGAACGCCACCGCGGGGATCGTGAAGTCGACGGCCACGTCGGGCTTGGTGGCGGCAAGCGCCTCCTCCACCGACGTGAACAGCGTGACGCCGTCGGGGATGATCTCCGGGTCGGCCTGGGCCACCACCTCCATATCGGGGGCATCCCCCACCGCCTGCACCACCTGCCGGCCCATGCGGCCGTTTGCGCCAGTCACCATCACACGGGTCATGCTGCCTCCACCAGGTTGGGCGCGAGCCGCGACGCGGCCTCACGCACGGCATCGGTGCTGGGTCCGATGGCCGCCACCGACAGGCCCGAAGGATCCCAGAACTCGGCGGCCAGCGCAGCCACGTCGTCGGCCGTCACGGCGTCGATGCGCTCGACGATCTCATCCACCTCGAGGAGTTCCGTGCCGCTCAGAACGGCGCGGCCGATGCGGTGCATGCGCGTGGCCGGGCTCTCGAGCCCGAGCACGAGGCGCCCCTTGAGGTGCTCGCGCGCCCGGTCGAGTTCGGCCGCGGGGACCGGCTCCTCGGCCATGCGGCGGAGTTCGCGGCCGATGATCCCGGCGGCCTCGGCAAGGTTCTCCTCGCGCGTACCCAGGTACACGCCCACCTGGCCGGTGTCCGCATAGCCCACCGAATAGGTGCCCACCGAGTATGCGAGGCCCCGCTTCTCGCGGATCTCCTGGAACAGCCGTGAGCTCATCGACCCGCCGAGGATGACGTCGAGCACCCCCATGGCGTGGCGGCGGTCGTCGGATCGGTCGAGGCCCGGCCCGCCGAGCGCGAGGTGGTACTGCTCGGTGGGCTTGGCCCGCGACACCAGGCGCGGCGCGCCGGGGGCGGCGGGCACGACCGCGTGGGCCTCACCGGCCACCAGATCGCCCAGGTAGCGCTCGGAAAGCTCGAGCAGTCGCGCCTGGTCGATGGACCCACTTGCGGCCACGACGATGTTCCCGGCGGTGTAGTGACCGCCGTGGTAGGCGCGGATGTGGTCCTCGGGAACCGTGGAGATCACGTCGGAGGTGCCGATGACCGGCCGGCCGAGCGGCTGGTCGGGGAACACCGCCTCGCTCATGAGGTCGTGCACCTGGTCGCCCGGGTCGTCCTCGTACATGAGGATCTCCTCGAGGATCACCTGGCGCTCCTGCTCGAGCTCGCGGAACGCCGGGTGGGCCACCATGTCGCCCACCACCTCGAACGCGCGCTCGAGGTGATCGTCGAGCACCCGGGTATAGACCACGGTGTGGTCACGCCCGGTTGCGGCGTTCACCTCGCCGCCGATGGCGTCGAACGCCTCGGCGATGTCGGCGGCCGAAAGGCGGTCGGTGCCCTTGAAGAGCAGGTGCTCGATGAAGTGGGAGATCCCCCCCTCGGCGGCGGCCTCGAACCGCGACCCCACGCCGATCCACACCCCGAGCGCAACCGAGCGCACCCCCGGGAGGGGCTCCGAGATGACCCGGAGCCCCTCGCCGGTGGTGTCGAGCGCCCGGTCCTGCGTCACTCGGCGACGTCGCTCGTGGACATCTTCCGGCGCCGGCGGGGACGGCGGTGGGTGCTCTCGTCGCCGTCGCCGTCACCGTTGTCCCCCGAGGGGGCGGAGTCGTCCGACAGCAGGCGCAGCCCGATGCGGCCGCGGGCGCGGTCGACTTCCTCCACGCGCACGTCCACGGTGTCACCGCGGTTGATGACGTCCTCCACCTTCTCCACCCGGCCCGAGCCGAGGTTGGAGATGTGCAGCAGGCCGTCCACGCCCTTGGTGAGCTCCACGAACGCGCCGAACGTGGTGGTCTTCACCACGGTCGCGCCCTCGTACACGTCGCCCACCTCGACGTCCTTCGTCATCGAGCGGATGCGCTCGACGCACTGGTCGGCCTTCTCGCCCTGCACGCCGTAGACGCTCACGGTGCCGTCGTCCTCGATGGAGATCTCCACCTCGAAGTCGGCCTCGAGCCCGCGGATGGTCTCGCCGCCCTTGCCGATGACCATTCCGATCTTGTCGGGGTCGATCTTGATGGCGGTGATGCGGGGCGCCCATGCGCTGAGCTCCTCGCGCGGGCCCGGGATGGTCTCGCTCATGATGCCGAGGATCTTCAGGCGGGCGTCCTTGGCCTGCTGCAGCGCCTGCGCCAGGGTCTCCTGGCTCACGCCGGCCACCTTGTTGTCCATCTGCAGGGCGGTGATGCCCTCGGACGTGCCCGCCACCTTGAAGTCCATGTCGCCGAGGTGGTCCTCGTCGCCCTGGATGTCGGTGAGCACGATGAGGTCATCGTCCTCCTTGATGAGGCCCATCGCGATGCCGGCCACCGGGCGCGTGATGTTCACGCCCGCGTCGAGCAGCGCCAGGGTGGAGCCGCAGACCGATGCCATGGACGACGACCCGTTGCTCTCGAGCGTCTCGGAGACGAGGCGCAGCGTGTACGGGAAGTCCTCGTCCGGCGGGATCACCGGGATGAGCGCCCGCTCGGCCAGCGCGCCGTGACCGATGTCGCGGCGCTTGGGGCCGCGCATGAAGCCGGTCTCGCCCACGCTGAACGGCGGGAAGTTGTAGTGGTGGATGTAGCGCTTCGTGGTGTCGATCGAGAGATCGTCGATGCGCTGCGCCTCCTTCATCGTGCCGAGGGCCAGGAGCGTGAGCACCTGGGTCTCGCCACGGGTGAAGAGGCCCGAGCCGTGGGTGCGCGGGGCGATGCCCGTGTCGCACCAGATCGGCCGGATCTCGTCGGCCTTGCGGCCGTCGGGGCGGTGCTTCTCCACCGCGATGCGGCGGCGGATCGTGCGCTTGATGAGCTGGTCGAAGGCCATCGAGAACTGGGCCTTCTGCTCGGGCGTGGGCTCCTCGCCCACCACCTCGAGCTGGGCCACGGTCTTGGCCGCGGCCACCTTGTCGCGACGCTCCAGCTTGCCCTGCTCGAGGGTGGCCTCCTCGATGGCCGCGAGGGCCACCTTCTCCACCTCGGCGAGCATCGCGGGGTCCACCGTCTGCGGCACGAAGTCCCACTTGGGCTTGCCGGCCTTCTCGCGCAGCTGGTCCTGCACGTCACAGAGCTTGCGGATCTCGTCGTGCGCGATCTGCAGGGCCTCGAGCATGTCCTCCTCGGACACCTCGTTGGCCCCGGCCTCGACCATCGAGATGGCGTCGCGGGTGCCCGCCACCACCAGGTCGAGGGTGCTCTCCTCCATCTCCTGGAGGGTCGGGTTGATGACGAAGTCGTCGTCCAGCATCCCGATGCGCACGGCGCCGACCGGTCCCTCGAACGGCAGCTCCGAGAGCATCAGCGCGGCCGAGGCGCCGTTGATCGACAGGATGTCGAAGGCGTTGACCTTGTCGATGGACAGCACGGTGGTGACGACCTGCACCTCGTTGCGGTAGCCCTTGGGCCACAGCGGGCGAAGCGGACGGTCGGTCATGCGCGCGGTGAGGATCGCGCGCTCGCTCGGGCGGCTCTCGCGCTTGATGAAGCCGCCGGGGATCGCCCCCTTGGCGTACATGCGCTCCTCGACGTCCACGGTGAGGGGGAAGAAGTCCGTCCCCTCCCGCGGCTCGCGGGCGCCCACGGCGGTGACCAGCACGAGGCTGTCACCCGAGCGCACGAGTACCGAGCCGTTGGCCTGCTTGGCCAGCCTGCCGGTCTCGAAAGTGATCTCCTGGCCGCCGATGTCGGCGACGACGCTGATTGCGTCAGGGCCCTTCTCTGCCATTACGTTCCTCATCCCTTCGTGCCATGCCCCTTGCACGGCTCGTCATGCGGCACCGCCCTCCTGGCGGTCCGCCGTCACGGGCGCCCTCGGCGCCCCGGTTGGCCTACCTGCGCAGGCCGAGCGAGTCGGTGAGCTCGCGGTATGCGTTCAGGTCCTTCTTCTCCAGGTAGCTCAGCAGGCGACGCCGGCGACCCACCATCGTGAGGAGGCCACGACGCGAGTGGTGGTCCTTGTGGTGGGTCTTCAGGTGCTCCGTGAGCTGGTTGATCCTCTCGGTGAGGATCGCGATCTGGACCTGGGGCGAGCCCGTGTCCGAGTCGTGCTGGCGGTGCGGCGCCATGACGCCCGCCTTGGTGTCCTTGTCCAGCATGTATGTCAACTCCATGTCCGGCCGCGGGGCAGCCGTGGCCGCACCCGGGTCAATGTGATCGCGGAGGGTATCAGGCTGCCCCTGCCACCTCACGGGTGCGGGTGATGTCCTCCTGCACCTGGGCCACCAGTTCCCCGGGCGTGGGGAACCTTCGCTCGTCGCGCAGGCGCTCGAGGAACTCCACGCGGATTCGCTGCCCGTAGAGGTCATCGCCCTCGTAGTCGAGGATGAAGGCCTCCAGGCGCAGCGGCGGATCCTCCCCCTCCGTGAAGGTGGGCGAGTACCCCAGGTTGATGGCCGCGGGATACCGTCCACCGGCCAGCACGACCCGCCCCGCGTACACCCCACGGGCCGGGAGCGCGACCTCCGGCGGCACCGACACGTTGGCGGTGGGCAGCCCCATCTCGCGCCCGCGCTGCTCGCCGGGCACCACCATGCCCTCCACCGAGTGCGGGCGACCGAGGAGCGGGATCACGTCGGCCACCTGCCCCTGGGCGATGAGCCGGCGCACGCGGGTGGACGACACCGGCTTGCCATCACCGCTCATCACCGTGCCGGGGCTCTCGACGATCAGCCCGCGCGCCCTGCCGAGCCGCTGCAGGTAGGCCACGGTGCCCGACCCGCCCTGCCCGAAACGGAAGTTCGCGCCCACCACCACGCTCTCGGCGCTGAGCGGGGCCGAGCCCAGCATCTCGGCGAAGCGGTCGGCCCTGATGCGCGAGAACGCCTGGGTGAACGGCACCACCAGCAGGGCATCCGCCCCGAGGGCCTCGATGAGCTGCGCCTTGAAGGCGGGCTCGGTGAGCACCTGGGGTGCCAGCTCGGGGCGCAGGATCGCCAGGGGGTTTGGCTCGAATGTGAGCACCATCGACTGCAGGCCCCGCTCGCGGGCCCTCTCGATGGCGCGACCGATGATCGCCTGATGGCCCACGTGCACGCCGTCGAACGTGCCGATGGCCACCACCCTGCGCTCCTCGCCCAGCGGGAGGTCGCCGATGCTCTGGTAGCGCTTCACCCGGCCAGCACCACCCGGGGCTTCAGCATCTCCCCTGCCGGCTCTGCGATCGCGATGAGCGCGCCCGATCGCACGAGCGCCACCGCGTCCATGGCGCCCTCGGGCGCCCCGGGCACCGCCCGGCCATGCAGCACGTCCGCCGCCGCGCGCTCGTCGAGGTCCACGCGCGGCAGGTGGGGTAGCACCTCGACCGGGTCCACGCCGCACCCCGGCGCGACCTCATCGGGTGAAACCGCGTGATCCACGGGGAGGTCCCCCACCTCGGTGCGGCGCAGGGTGCGGCAGTAGGCGCCGCAGCCCAGTCGCTCGCCGAGGTCGGCGGCCAACTGGCGCACGTACGTGCCCGACCCGCAACGGATCTCGACGAGGGCGTCTCCGGTCATCGGGTCGTAGGACACCAGATCTGCGCGACCCACGACCACCGTTCGCGTGGGACGTTCGACCTCCTCGCCCCTGCGGGTGAGCGCGTAGAGCCGCTCGCCGTCCACCTTCACCGCCGACAGCGCGGGCACGCGCTGCTCGGTCGTCCCCACGAGCGATGCCAATGCTGCGCGCAGGGCATCCTCCGTGGGCGGTGGCCCACCAGGCGTGATCGGCCCCTCGGGGTCGCCCGATTCGGATCGCGCGCCCAGGTGGATGCCCGCGAGGTAGGTCTTGTCGAGGCCGCTCAGGAACGGCGCCAGGCGGGTGGCGCGGCCCACGAGGATCACCATGAGCCCGGTGGCGAAGGGGTCGAGCGTTCCGGTGTGGCCGGTGCGCGGGCCACCGAGTGCCCTGCGACAGGTTGCCACGACATCATGGGAGGTGGGCCCGGCGGGCTTGTCGACGAGGATCGCCCGTGGGGGGACGTCCGGGGCCTTCCCCACTCAGGCCCCCTGCTCCACCATGGCATCGCGGATGAGCGCGATGATTGCCTCGGGGTCGCGGTGCGAGGTGAACCCGGCGGCGGCCCGATGGCCCCCGCCGCCCTCGATCGCCGCGATCGCCGATACGTCGAACCCGTCGCCCGACGCCCGGGTGGATACCCGCCACTCCCCGTCGCCGACCTCCCTGATGACCGCCGCCACCTCGGCGCCACGGGCCGATCGCAGGGCCTCCACCACGCCATCGGAGTCCTGGCCGCCCGACTCCTCGACGTCGGCGCGGGTGATGACGCTCACCACCAGCCGGCCGTCGAGGTGGTCCTGCGCACGGGCCACCGCGCCCCCGACCAGGCGCAGGTCGCCCAGCGGCACCCCCTCGTAGAGGGTGCGATACACCGCACCCGGCTCCACCCCGGCCTCCACCATGCGGGCGGCGGCCCGGTGCGCCTCGGCCCCGGTGCTGGCGTACGAGAACCGGCCGGTGTCGGTGACCAGCCCCACGTAGAGCGGCAGGGCAACCTCGGCCGTGAGCGGCACGCGCAGGGCATCGACCACGCGCAGCACGAGCTCCGCGGTGCTCGATGCCCCTCCATCGATGAGGTTGATGTCGCCCCAGGCCGGGTCGTCGTGATGGTGGTCGATGTTGATGATCGGGCTGCCGAGGCCCGTGGGGTCGTCATCGCACACGCGGTGCGATGTCGCGGCGTCCACGCTCACGAGTGTGCGCTCGGCGTGATCGGCCACGGCACCCCCGAGCACCTCCTCGCCGGGCTGCAGCAGCCACGCGAGGTGGGCGGGCAGCCCCGGCCCCTCGACATGCCACATCAGCACGTCGTGGCCCAGCGCGCGCAGCACCCTGGCCATGGCGATCATCGACCCGGCGGCGTCGCCGTCGGGCTTGCGATGGGTGGTGACGGTGAACTTCCCCGCCGATCCGCCGAGCGCGTCGGCGATGCGGTCCACCCCCACGCGCTCGCCCTCCGGGCGGTTGTGGTGGGGGTGGTGCGTCACGCGTCGTCCCCGGCCGGGGCGTCGTCCGCGGGCGCCACCTCGTCGATCAGCGCGGTGAGCCTGCGGGCCTGCTCCTGCAGCTCATCGCGCACGAACACCAGGTGCGGCGTGTTCCGCGATCGCAGCGCGCGTGCCACCTTGCCCTGCAGCACCCCGCGCGCCGCCTCCAGGCCTGCGGCGGCCTCGTCCTCGCGCTTCGGGTCGAGCACGGTCCAGTACACCTTGGCGCGCCCCAGGTCCGGAGAGGTCTCCACGGAGGTGATGGTGACCATCTGCAGGCGCGGGTCGGCGAGGTCGGTGAGCAGTGCACCACCGACCACCTCGCGGATCGCCTCGTTGGCGCGGCGCTGGCGCTGGCGCGGAGCGCTCATGCGCCGCCCTCATCGATCTCGATCACCTCACGCTCCTCCGACATCACCTGCCACTCGGGGTCGGTGCCCAGGCGACGTGATGCCCGCTCGAGTTGCTCGGCGACCTCCCCGGCCTCCTGCGACACCACCGCGAGCGAGATGCGGCATCGCTGCCAGAGGTCGTGGTGATCCACCTCGGCCACGCTCGCCCCCACGTGCCGCGCGAGGCCCTGCTTCACGCGGAGCACCTCGCGGCGCTTCTGCTTGAGCGACTGCGCGTGCGGCAGGTGGAGGTCGGCTGTCAGGATGCCCACGAACCCCGCTCCCATCGGAGACCGGGCCGGGCCCGCCTACTCGGCGGGCTCCGCCGTCGCGGGCGTGACGACGGGGGCCGGGGCGGTCGGGGGCGGGGCGGCGGCCTGCGCGGTGCGCGCGACCTCCTTGAGCTCGAACACCTCGATCTCGTCGCCATCCTTGACGTCGTTGTAGTCCTCGAGCAGCACACCGCACTCGAAGCCCTGCTGCACCTCGCGGACGTCCTCGTCCACGCGTCGCAGCGATCCGATCCTGCCCGTGTGCACCACCGTGCCGTCTCGAACCAGGCGGCAGTCAGCCCCACGGCGCACGGTGCCCTCCGACACGTAGCAGCCCGCGATGGTGCCCAGGCGGCTGGCCTTGAAGGTGGCACGCACCTCCAGCGACCCCACGGGCTCCTCCACGATGTCCGGCTCGAGCATGCCCACCAGCGCGTCGCGGACGTCCTCGATGGCCCGGTAGATGACGCGGTAGGTGCGCACGTCAACGCCCTCGCGCTCGGCGAGCACCTTGGCCTCGGGGCGCGGGCGCACGTTGAACCCGATGATGATGGCCTGCGAGGCCGCGGCCAGCATGACGTCGCTCTCGTTCACCGCGCCGACGCCCGTGTGGATGATGCGCAGGCGCACCTCGGTCTGCTCCACCTTCTCGAGGGCATCCTGCAGGGCCCCGACCGAGCCCTGCACGTCGCCCTTGATGATGAGGTTGAGCTCCTTGAGCCCGCCCTCCTGGATGCGCGCGAAGAGGTCCTCCAGCGACACCGGACGACGGTTGGCGAGCTCCTCGGATCGCAGGCGCTGGCTGCGGGTGGCAGCGATCTGGCGTGCGAGGCGCTCGTTCTCGACCACGCGGAACTTCTCACCGGCGTCGGGCACGCCGTCGAGTCCCAGGATCTCCACGGGAACCGACGGGGTGGCCTCGGCGAGCGGCTCGCCGTTGTAGTCGAGCATCGCCCGCACGCGACCGAAGGTCTCGCCCACCACCAGGATGTCGCCCACGCGCATGGTGCCGCGCTGCACGAGCAGGGTGCATACCGGGCCGCGGCCGGGATCGAGGCGCGACTCCACCACGGTGCCCGACGCCTCGGCTGCGGGATTCGCCTTGGGGTCGGCATCGGCATCGGCCACGAGCAGCACGGTCTCGAGCAGGTCCTCCAGGCCGTCCCCGCGCTGCGCGGAGACGTTCACGAACTCCGTGCCGCCGCCCCAGTCGGTGGGGATGACCTCGCGCGTCGAGAGCTCCTGCTTCACCTTGTCGGGGTTGGCGTTCTCCTTGTCGATCTTGTTGACCGCCACCACGAAGGGCACCTCGGCGGCCTTCGCGTGGTCGATCGCCTCGATCGTCTGGGGCATCACGCCGTCGTCCGCGGCCACCACGATCACGGCGACGTCCGTGATCTTCGCGCCACGTGCACGCATGGCGGTGAACGCCTCGTGGCCCGGCGTGTCGAGGAACGTCACCTCGCGCTCGTTGTGGTGCACCTGGTATGCGCCGATGTGCTGGGTGATGCCGCCGGCCTCGCCGGCTGCCACCTCGGTGCGGCGGATGGCGTCGAGCAGCGACGTCTTGCCGTGGTCGACGTGACCCATCACGGTCACCACGGGCGCGCGCGCCACGAGGTCGGCGGGGTCGTCCTCCACCACCACCTCGAGGTCGGGCTCCTCCTCGGCGTGGATGATGGTGATCTTGCGCTCGATGTCCGCGGCGATGAGCTCGATGGCGTCATCGGACATCGACTGCGTGATGGTCACGAGCTCGCCCATGGTCATCATGAACTTGATGATCTGCGCCGTCGGGATGCCCAGGGCCTCCGCGATGTCCTTGACGGTGGCGCCCGAGCGGATGTCCGCCGGCGGCAGGTCGGCGTGGTTCACCGGCACCTGTGCCTGGGCGTCCCCCTGGTCCTTGCCGCCGCCGCGCCGGTCGCGCTTATCGCGGCCGCCGCCGCCCTGGCGACGCCCGGCCTGGGCGTCGATGACCACGCGCCGCTTGCGGCCGCGGCCACCACCGCCGCCG
>JAFMJQ010000062.1 GCA_017853415.1 Thermoleophilia bacterium
GACAGCAGGCCGCCCTGGGCGATCACCGCGACCGGTGCGCACACCGACAGCGCGAGCACGGCCACGCCCGCCCACAGGTAGGCCGACCGGCGACCCGAGTCGGCGGGCGAGGTGTTCCACACAGGCGCGGTGCGGATTCCCAGCGCGAGCGCCGCGATGAGCGCCAGCAGAAGTCCGGGCAGCACCCACAGGGTCCACCACGACTGCTCCTGCACCCGGGCCAGGGCGCCCTCGTAGCCGCTCCAGAACTCGCTGGAACCACCGGTTGCGCCGGCCACCACGAGGGATATGGCGACGATCGCGGCGCACACCAGCGCGATGAGGATCCAGCGGGCCCGGGTCACTGCCCTGACGGTATCGCGCCGGTGGCGTAACGTCAGCGCGTGCGCGACGTGGAGATCAGGGGCGGGATGATCCGCCTGGGGCAGTTGCTCAAGCTCGCCGGCCTCGCCGCGGGGGGAGGGGACGTGAAGGCCCTGCTCGCCGACGGCGTCCAGGTGAACGGCCAGCCCGAGGACCGCCGTGGCCGGCAGCTCGCGGTGGGCGACGTGGTGGACGTCGCGGGGGAGCAACTCAGGGTCACAGGGCATGCCGGCGCGTGACGGTCGGCCCGCCGCGCCGGGCGTGCCGGTGGGACAATCAGGGCATGGCTGACATCGGACACACGGCGATCGGCGCCTGGAGCGGCGGCCGCGTCATGCACTTCGGCGAGCCCCTCGACGATGAGCGCCTCGAGGCGCTCATCCGACCGGGCGAGGACATCTTCACGGTGGTGACCGCCGATGTGTATGCCGAGGGCGAGGCCGATCGCATCGTGGGGCGCGCGGTGAAGGGGCTGCCGCGCGACTCGTACTGCATCGCGTCGGCCATCGGACATGACTTCGTCAACGGCGTTCGACAGGGCTCCAGTGGGTTCCCACGCTTCACCAACCCGTCGCTGCGTGGCGAGGACGCCTACCGCGATTACCTCTTCGGTGCCCTCGAGGCCAGCCTCGAGCGCCTGGGCACCGATCACGTGGACCTCGTCATGCTGCACAACCCGGATCGCATCGGCTACACCAACGAGACGGTATGGCGGGCGATGTCCGACCTGCGCGCCGAAGGCCTGGCCCGGATGATCGGCGTGGCCCCCGGTCCCGCCAACGGATTCACCCTCGATCTCATCGGGTGCGTGGAGATGTACGGCGACGAGATGGACTGGGCCATGATCATCCTCAATCCCTTCGAGCCATGGCCCGGGAAGATGGCGCTTCCGGCGCTCGACAGGCATGGGGTCAAGGTGCTCGCCCGGGTGGTGGACTACGGCGGCATCTTCCACGGCGACCTCCCCGACGAGGACGCCCTGATGCCGGGCGACCACCGTGCGTACCGCCCCGCCGGCTGGGTGGCCGAGGGGCGGCGGCGCCTCGCCGAGATCGCACCCATTGCCGCGCGCCACGGCCTCACGCCCCTCCAGCTCTCGGCGCAGTGGACGCTGGCCCAGCAGGGCGTGCGATCGGTGGTCCCGACCTTCATCCAGGAGGCCGGGGGAAACCACAAGACCGTGGAGGAGCAGCGGCACGAGCTCGCCACCACGCCGGTGGAGATCGTGCTCACGCCGGAGGACATCGCGGAGATCGACAGGCTCGGCGACAACCGGGGGTGCATGACGCTCAAGGGCGGCACCCCGGGGCACGTGGGGGAGCCCATGCCGGACTCCTGGCCCATGGCGGAGGACCTCGATGAGGTGGCCGCCCGCTGGGGCATACGACCGGATCGCGACCTGGTGAAGACCACGGCCTGACCCTCAGCGGCAGGGGCACCGCCCCGGGGGCTGGAGTACCATCGGCAGCGGTAGCCACGACACGGAGAACCCCCATGCCCGCAAAGAGCCGTTTCAGGAAGCGGGCGATGACCGCCATGGTCATCGTTCCCGCCGCCGCCGCCGGCACCCTCGCCGTCGGCCTGTCGCTCGCAGCGTCACAGGGGGCGCTCGGAGGTGAGCCGATCACGGGCCAGGCCCTCAACGAGCCCGATGTGGTGCGCTCGAAGGGCGGTCGCCTCGAGGTGACGTTCACGGCCAAGAGCACGATCGCCACCATCGGTGGCCGAAACGTGGGGACGTGGGCCTACAACTCCATGGCGCCCGGCCCGACCCTCGAGGTGAGTCGCGGGGACTACCTGCAGATCAAGAACGTCAACCTGCTCCCCGACCAGCCGACCAACCTCCACACCCACGGGCTTCACGTGTCGCCGATAGGCCAGGGCGACAACGTGTTCGTCAATTCCCCCAGCGGGAACACCTTCACCAACAAGTACAAGATCCCGATGGATCACATCCCCGGGCAGTACTGGTACCACCCGCACCGCCACATGTACGTGAACAACCAGGTGGCGGCGGGCATGGCCGGCGTGATCATCGTGAAGGCCAACACACCCGAGGAGCGGGCCCTCGAGAGGTACCGCACCCGCCAGATGGTGTTCCAGCAGTTCCAGGTGCAGGACGGCGTGGTCGTGGGACCGGGTCAGAAGTCCACGGCCCCCAAGCTCACGTACGTGAACGGCCAGCTCCAGCCGGTGGTCGACATACGGCGTGGTGAGATCCAGCGCTGGCGCCTCGCCAACCTGCAGGCCGACAGCTTCATGCGCATCCAGGTTCCCGCGGGCATGAAGGCGTGGCTGATCGGCACCGACGGCAACCCGACGTCACGACCGATTCCGGTGGACTCCATGCTCATCCCGCCGGCGGGCCGCCGCACGATTCTCGTGCGAAAGGACGCAGCCGGCGACATCGCGGTGCAGAACATCCCGTGGGGTGCCGGTCTGCAGGCGATCCCGCAGCAGGACCTCTTCACCGCCCGCACCAGCGGTACCCGCAGCGAGCAGTCGCTGCCGCAGATGAGGGCCACGATGCCCGACCTGCGGGGCACTCCGGTGGCGAACAGCCGCACGGTGCAGTTCTCGATGGGGCCCCCGCTGCCGGGCAGCAAGACGCCGCAATTCCTCATCAACGACATGAACTACGACAGCTGGGGAAGCAAGAACCTGGCCAGCATGAAGTTGAACACCGTGGAGGAGTGGACCCTCACGAATACCACCGAGGACTACCACCCCTTCCACATCCACATCCAGCCGTTCCAGGTGGTCTCCATCAATGGCGTTCCCGTGAAGGGCGTGGACTACCGGGATACCGTGCAGATCCCGCCGATGGCGAACGGCGTGCCCGGCAGGGTGGTCATCCGCCAGCGCTACACCGACTTCACCGGGCGGTTCGTCATCCACTGCCACATCCTCTTCCACGAGGACAACGGCATGATGGCGCCGGTGCAGGTGGTCAGGTAGTCGGCACCCGGCCCCGGAGCGCACGCTCCGGGGCGGGGTGCCGGGTGCCGATCAGAACGAGGGCGGAACCTCGTAGCGGCCGGGCGAGAGGATGCCCGCGGGGTCGAGGGCCTCCTTGATGCGGTGCTGCAGGTCGAGCGATGCCGGCTGGGCGTGGTCGAGCACGTTCATGAGGCCGTTCGCCACGCGGCCGAGGGTGAAGCCCTCGGCGGTCATGCGCTGCGCCAGCTCCTTCGCGCACCGCATGGCGCGGGCGTCGTCGCCCTCGCGCTCGCGATCGAACACCAGCGAGATGGTCATGAAGATCGCCCGCTCGGTGACGCAGTTGAACCCCAGGTTCGGCTCGAAGCCGTGGTGCTTCATGATCTGCCCCGCCAGGTCGGCGGCGTCACGGACGTCCGTGCCGCGAAGCGGCAGGATGGGATCGACCCACATGAATCCCACGCGGTCGCGATCGAGGTCGAGCTCATCGGGCACCGGGGTGCTCTTGCGGAAGTACGCGCCCGACACGCCCTTGCCGCGGGCCACGCCGATGAGGCGGGTGTTCACCCAGAAGCGGTCGAGGATCTGCTCCAGGTGGAAGCCGGTCTCCTCGAGCACCTCATCCTTGATGGCGTCCTTCCGGGCCATGACATCGGCGTCGAGGAACACCAGCGCGTCGACGTGGGGGCGCAGCACCTGCTCCACGATCTCGCGCTCGGCGGCGTACTGGGCGTCCGACCAGCAGTAGAGGGCCCCGAAGCCATTCCAGTCGTCGATTCCCCACTTCTGCTTGGCCTCGGCCACGGCCTCGGGCGAGAGCAGGAAGTCGGCCTGGCCGGCGGGGAACTGCTGACGCTCCATGAACAGGCGGTAGAAGCTCTGCACCTTGAAGTTGGTGCGCATGATGTGGCGCATCTTGAGCTCGCGCAGGGCGTCCATGAGGGCGGGAAGCTTGGCGTCGCCGGCGATCTTGTAGACGTACGAGGCGAAGATCGGCGGGGTCTCGGCCACGAAGAACGTCATGCGCGTGACCACGCCGAAGTTCGACTGCGTGAAGATGCCGTCCACGTAGGGGCCGTTGCCCCACTTGAACAGATGGGCGCTGCGCGATCCGCGGAAGCGCGCGTTGCCGGTCTCCACCACCTCGCCGTCGGGCAGCACGACCTCCATCCCCGCCGAGTAGTCGAAGCGATCCGAATAGGGGCCGAACCCCCAGCCGCGGTCGAGGGCGTTGCCGATGCACGATGCATGTGGGCTCGTGCCCGGGGCCGCCATGAAGTGCTTCGAGCCATGCTCCTCGAGCAGGTCCTGCAGCTGGTGGAACGTCACTCCCGGCTGCACGGTGACGGTTCCCATCTCCACGTCGTAGTCGAGGATCTGGTTCATCCGGCCCAGGTCCATGACCACGCAGTTGCTCTCGGCGGGCACCTTCGATCCGTAGCCCCAGTTCATGCCGCGGCTGATGGGGTACACGTGGATTCCGTGCTCGGTGGCGATGCGCATGCACTGCGCCACCTCGATCGTGCTGGAGGGCCTGATGACCGCAGGCACCGGCTGGTCGACCGCGTAGGTGGCCGTGCCCGTGAGCGCGAGGGTGGCAGGGTCGTCGATCACGTGGTCGTCGCCGATGGAAAGCCGCCAGGCGTCCATTGCGGACGCCAGGCGGGGCGGTGTGGCAGAGGTGGCCATCAGGTGCTGCTCCCTCGGTCGGGGACCAGCGCGGCGCGCTCGGCCCATGTCATTTGGTGCACTTCCCTGCGGGGAATCGAGAGCTCGGCCACCACCGCCAGGGCCATGCCCTGGAGGTCGGCCTGCGCGTCTGCATCGTCAAGCTGACTGCCGTGGAACGCCTCGGGGGCCCGGGGCACCGCCACATGCTCGGGCAGCACCGTCACGCCCAGCGATACCAGGCAATTTCGCAGAAGGTCGGCACCACGGATTCCCGCGTGCACGTGCTTTGACGCCGAGATGATGACGGCCGATGCGCCTGCGAACGACTCGCCGCGGTGCTGCTCGCCGGGTCCGGGCCGCGAGGCCCAGTCGATGGCGTTCTTGAGCACCGAGGTGAGCCCGTCGTTCAGCTCGGGGGCGCCCACCACGATCACGCGTGCGCGGGCCAGCAGGCGCTTGAGCAGCAGGGCGCCCTCCGGCAGGCCCTCGCGCTCGATGCGCTCGTGGAAGACGGGGAGATCGAGCTCATCGAGCTCGACGGTGGCCACGTCCACGCCCTGCCCGCGGATGAGGTTGGCCTCCACCTGCACCAGGCGCGACACGAAGCAGCCGGTGACGATGCTGCCGGTCATGCACAGCACCGGAGCGGGTTCGGGGCTTTCCATGATCAGGGTATACCGGACGCGGACCCACACCGCTATCCTCGCCGCGTGCCCCCGGTCATCGGCATATCCATGCGGCAGATCCCCGCCGAGCGAATCCGCCCCGGGGTGGCCGCCTTCGAGGGCCGCAGCGCCATGGCAATCACGATGGAGTACATCGATTTCGTGCACCGCGCCGGTGGCAGCCCGATCCTGCTCCCCGAGGGCCTGGACCCCGAGGACGCCGTGCAGATCGTTGACGGCCTGCTCATGCCGGGCGGGGAGGACGTGGACCCGCGCTGGTACGGCCACGCGCCGGAGGACGGCGAGGACCTCGACATGACCCGCGACATCCGCGAGTTCCGACTGGTGCACGCGGCGATCGACATGGGCATTCCCATGCTCGGAATCTGCCGGGGGTGCCAGCTCATCAACGTGTCGCTCGGCGGGTCGCTGGCGGATGCGCCGCTCGACCAGGTGCCGCACTCCTCGTGGAACCAGTCACTTGACCAGGTGGTGCATGAGGTCGAGGTGCACGGACGCGCGCCGATCCCCGACGGCACCTACTCGGTGAATTCCGCGCACCACCAGATGATCCTCATCGCCGGCGACGGCACCGAGGTGGTGGCCTACGCCCCCGACGGCGTGCCCGAGGCGATCACGTGCCCCGATCGCGGAATCCTCGGGGTGCAGTGGCACCCGGAGTGCCTCGACAACCCGACCACCGGGCAGTGGCTCGTCGACCAGGCCGCAGCCCGCAAGAGGCGGCGCAGCCGGGGCTGAACCCCGGACCGCGCCGCACCCGCGCTCCTACCTGCGGCACCACACGGGAAGCATCCAGGCCCCCGTGATGCCGTTCACCACCTCGCCCGTGCCGGCCCGGGCCACGATGCCGTTCGCGGTGGCCGCGGCCACGTACACCCCGCCCGCGAGGTTGTGGCCCACCACCTCGGCACCGCGGCCGTCGGGGAGCGCCACGGGAAGATCCACGTGGTCCACCCGCCCCTGCAGCAGGTAATCGCCCTTGCCCATCTCGTTGTGCAGCAGGGCGGCCCAGTCCTCGGCCGACACCGCGCGCCCGCTGGTGACCCCGCTGCCGCGGTAGTCGTTGCGCGGCTTCAGCATCCAGTTGCCCTGGTCGCCGAGCGCGGTCTCCACGAGGTCCACCTCCTCGCCGTCGAGGAGGATGGGGCCATCCTCGAGCGGGTAGGTGGGAACCGTGTGGTGGTCCACCACATGGCGCAGGCGGTCATCCATCTGCTCCATCATCGAGCGCAGTCGCATGGCGGCGAACACGATCTTGTCCTCTGCCAGCGTCTCGGCCGCGAGGCAGTTGAGGGCCACCAGCTCCCCACGCTTGACGGCGTCGAAGAAGGAGCCGTGCTCGCGAAAGGCCTCTGCCGACCACTTGTGCACCGCGCCGAAGAGGCGCACTTTCATGAAGGCCAGGGCGATCGGCTCGCCGTACACCCACAGCCGGCCGTCCTGCTCGGAGACGTCATCCATCGATGCCACCACGGCGTTCTCGCAGCCCGCGGCATGGAGGCTCTTCACGAGCATGCCGGCCTCATGGAATTTCTTGTTGCCGTCGATGAGGATCGCCACGCAGCCGTCGTTCATCGACAGTGAACGCCCGTGCGCGAGCACCACCTCGCCGCCGCGTGAGAAGTCGTCATAGGGGAGGGGCACGCGCTCACCGCCAGGTGCGATCCCCTCGGGCACGTGGTGGCGGTAGAACTCGTTGAGGTAGTTCATCGGCAGCATTCCGCTGGCCATCGCGGCATTGGTCTCGATGAACACCGGGCGGGCGCCGTCCGAGAGCAGGAAGTCGTACCTGCCCCAGCCCTGCCATGTGGCGGCGCACTTCGCGAATTCCTCGCTCAGCACGTCGTACCGGCTGTAGAGGGCGCGCACCTCAGGCTGCCCATCGATGTAGGCATCCAGCACGAACTCCACGGCGTCGTGCAGGGCGATGGCCTGGTCGAACAAGCCGCGGCACTCAGCCTCGTCGAGCACGAACGGGCTGGGGATGACATTCCAGTGCGAGAAGAACTCCGGGTCCACCTCGGACCGCAGATAGGCGTTCATCTTGTCGCGGAAGTGGTTGAGGTCCTCGGGGTCCCGGACCGCGTGCTCGGCGGCCTCGCGGGTGAGCTCGAGCGAGCGCTCCATGGTCAGGACGGTGGGGGCTGCCTGGGACATCAGTGGATCCTCCGAGTAGGTGTGAAAGATGGTGTCATGCGTGCTGCGGAGCCGCGTGAGGAGACGGCACGCGATCGCGGGTGGCACCCCGGGGCATCATGAGGGCGGCCCACATGCCGATGAGCCCTGCGATCACGCAGGCAATCATCGCAAAGCCGAAGGCCCGCGACTGGGCGAGTTCACCGACGCTGCCCATGTGCGCGAGCACCTGTGCCGTGACGGCACCGCACACCGCCACTCCGATCGAACCGCCCAGGAACCGCGCCGCCGAGGCGATGCCCGCTGCCACGGCATGGTCCTCGGGCGGCGCCCCGCCGATGCACGCGCTGTTCATCGGCGTGAGCACGAACGGCCGCCCCACGCCCACGACACCGAGCCCAACGGCGATCCACGGGTACGACTCCATGAACCCGCCGGCAGCCGTGATGGCACACCCGATCGCGAGGAGGAGGGAACCGATCCACATGGGCATCCGCTCGCCCTTGCGGTCGGCAAACGTGCCGGCGAGCGGGGCGATGACGACCGGAATCACCGCGGGCAGGAACATCAGCCCGGCCACGAAGGCCGTCTCGCCCATGCCGACCTGGAAGTAGATGGCGGCATAGACGGTCATGGCAACGATGATGAACTGGCACATGAGGCCGGATATCACGGGTGTCCACATGGCCCTGGTGCGCAGCAGCGGAATGTCAATCAGGGGTGCGCGCACGTGCGTCTCGCGCCACACCAGCAGCAGGCCGAGCGCCACCCCGACCGCCAGGAACGCGATCACCTGGGGCTGCAGCCACCCCTCGTCGGGGCCTTCGGTAAGTGCCACCAGGATCGCCGTGAGGGATCCGGCGAGCAGCACCGAGCCCGGAAGGTCGAGGCTGCGCCCCTGATCGGGCGTGCCCTTGCGCACCACGAACAGCGCCAGCCCGGCGCTGAGGATCGCGATGAGGGGGGTGATGATGAAGATCGACCGCCAGCCGGGCCCGTCCACGAGGAAACCACCCACGATGGGGCCCACGGCGAGGAATGCCGACGAGATGCCGATCACCGTCCCGAGGGCCTTCCCGCGGTTTTCCGCGCCATAGGCATCCGACACGATGGCGAGGCCGGTGGGCTGCATGAGGCCTGCACCGATGCCCTGTAGCACACGGCCGATGAGCATGATCACGGGCCCGGTGGCCACCGCGCTCAGCGCGCAGCCGAGCGTGAACACCACCGCGCCCCAGACGAAGCCCCGCTTGCGGCCAAAGCGGTCGCCCAGTCGTCCGCCCACGATCACGAACGCCGTGATGGCGACCAGGTACGAGTCGACGATCCAGTGGCTGGTGGTCGGGCTGAACCCGGTGTCCGCGCCCATCTGGGGCAACGCCACCGACACCACGGTCTGGTCGAACAGGATCAGCGACACCGACGCCGTCATGGCCAGCAGCACCAGCCGGCGGCGCGTGGTCTCGCTCATGCTCACGAGGGGTCCGGCGCTTCGAGCGCCCGCTGCACCGCATCGCCGATCAACTCCACGTCCATGCGATGCGGGTCTCCCAGCACCACCTCGCAGGTGCCGCGATTGGCGAGGATCACCCCGATGCGCCGGAGCAGGCGCGCCTCGTCCTTCTCGCCCATCGATGAGAACAGGCGCACCCCGAGTGCCTCGGTGCCGAAGGCGTTGACCAGCACCTCATAGTGGGTACCGTGCTCCTTGGTGGCCCACCCGGTGCCGACGATCCCGTAGGCGCGCGACCAGCGCTCCGCGCCCATGTCGTGGCGCCACGCCGCCACGAGGTCGCGGCATGCGGTGCCCTGGATCGCGCCCGCCGCGGTGATGAGCGCCTCGCAGGCGGCCGTCACATCCTTGGGCAGGTGCTCGAACCGCTCCCCGGCGCTTTCCGCCGTGAACCGCAGGGCGATCTCGGCCGCGCCAACCGCCTCGGGTGGAACGTCGAGACCCGGCAGCGCGTCCAACGTCTCGGCCGCCGCGGCGCGAATCGCGGCCGCCGCAGCACCGTCGACGTCGGCGAGGGCCGGGATGGCCGTGGGCCCATGACCGATGCTCTTGAGTATGCGGAACGATGCCGGCACCGGCTCCGCCGACGCGTGAAGCACCCCGTTGCGGTAGTGGGCGTAGTGGCCACCCAGAGGCGTGGAGTGCACCACGAGGACGTCGTCGAGCCCGGCGATCACCCGCTCCACGTGCTCGTGGTACGCGGATGCGAACAGCTCGTTCAGTCGGTCGGCCGGGGTGGGGGACGGCATCTGGCTAGCGTACGGAGCATGGGGGAGGGTCGCCCTGCGTTCGACGGGCTCCACGCCACAGGCCGGCGACTACTCCGGGTTCAGGGCGCGGGAGAGCCCGGCTATCTCTGCCACGAGAGAATCCCGAAGACGCTGAGTGGACCGAGTATTCCGCTCGATCCAACTGAGCGCACCTGCGCCTGTCCGTGACCTCTGACATTGGCGGTACTTCGAGCGGAGTCGGACGGACGCCCGGAGAAGCCTCTTTACATCTGTTCTGATTGCCCGCGGCCAAAGACCGCGACGGAGCCCCAGGTTCAGGGTGTCGTGCAGGCGCACCAGTCGCGTGCAGTAGCTCCGGGCGTTCGACTTCGTGGTCGTCGCATCAAACACGGCGAGCATCGACTTGAGGAACGGATCGAGAAGCGAGTCATACTCCGCGGCGGCCTCAGGCATGGTCCA
>JAFMJQ010000063.1 GCA_017853415.1 Thermoleophilia bacterium
GCCGGGGCCGACGTGTACTCCATGCCGTCGGTGGTCGTGGACGGCGACGGGGTCGTGACGGCTGCGTGGGCGCGCCAGACCGGCACCAATACGGTGGTGGAGTCCCGGCGCCGCACCGCCGACGGGTGGGGCCCCGCCGAGACGATCTACTCCCTGTCCGGTAGCCAGGCGATGGGCGTGCAGCTGGGCGTGGATGCTCGTGGGGTGGTGACGGCGGTATTCAACGACCCGACGACCAATCCGCCCGGCTTCGCGTGGTTCTCAAAGTACTCGGGGGGTGCCTGGCAGCTGCAGGTGGGCATGAGCGTCGGCCTGCCTGACGAATTCCGCGTGGCGCAGAACGCCGCGGGCCGCATGGCGGTGGTGTGGACGCAGGGTGGCTCGGTGCGCGTGATGCAGTACGCGGATGGCTTCGTGGGCACGCTCGGGCCCATCAGTGGATCCGGTACGGCCTTGACGGTGCCGGACGTGGTGATGGACGGCGATGGCACCGCTACCGCAATCTGGGCCGCGGACGCCGGCGGCGGTGTGAAGGAGGTTCGCTGGAGCCGGTCGTCGTGGACCGCGCAGCCGGGAGCGGCTGCGGTGCTGGCGGCAGCGGGCACCAGCACGGACATCCGGCCCGCCGCCGCCGTCGACTCCACCGGCGTGGTGACCGCGGTATGGACCGACTCGGCCGCCCTTGACACCCGGGCATCGCGCTTCAGCGGGAGCACGTGGTCGGCCCCGGTGAGCCTCGGTCCATCCGGCGATTCCTACGCGGATGTGGCGGTGGACCCGCGGGGCGTGGTGACCGCCGCATGGACGGGCGTGGACGAGCGCGGTGACGTTGCCCTGCGCACGGCGCGCTTCACCGGGTCCACGTGGGGTGCCACCACCACCCTCGGTCGCCCCGGCATTCCCGCGGGGTACAACGTCTCGCTGGCCGTTGACCGGCTCGGCGGCTTCACAGCTGCGTGGGAGTCCCTCTACGACGCCGTCAACACCCTCTACCAAGTGCAGTCGCAGCAGTTCGCGAGCCCACCGGATGCGCCCACGGGAGCCACGGCGGTGGCCGGCAATGCCGCCGCCACGGTGTCGTGGGTGCGCCCCGCGCGCAACGGCGGGGTGCCCATCACCTCGTACGTGGTGGCCGCCTCGGATGGCCGGTCCGGGTGCACGGCCACGGCGCCGGCCACCTCATGCGCCGTCACGGGGCTCACCAATGGCACGGGCTACACCTTCACCGTGCGGGCCGTGAACGCCGCGGGAACCGGCGAGCCCTCCGCCCCCACCGCCACGGTGGTGCCGGCGCCTCCGCCTGCGGCGCTCACCGCCACGCTGCTGCCCTCGCGCACGCGCCTGGTGAGCGGGCAGTCGATGCGCCTCGGCATCCGGGCGGCCAATTCCGGTGGCGCCGCCGCGGCAACCGTCCGATCCTGCGTGCGCCTGCCCGCGCAGTTGGTCGTCGTCCGGGCGCCGGGCGCACTGCGGGCCGGGGGCACGGTGTGCTTCCGCATCGCGTCGATCGCCGCGGGGCAGTCCGCCACACGCACGCTCACGGTGCGCGCCGTGAGCACCCGGGCCGTGACACGGCGCATCACCGGTTCGGCGAGTGCTCAGGGCATGTCGCCGGTGCAGGCCGCGCCGCGTGTTGTGCGCATCAGTCCGCGCCATCGTGTGCCGCCGGTCGCGGGCTAGCGGAGCGGTTCGGGTAGGGGTTCCGGCGTCCCGGCCGCGCGCATCAGCGTTCTGAGGTAAGGTCCTCTACGCTGTCCCTCCACCCCGGGAGACCCCATGCGCCGCGTGACCATCCTCGTCATGGCCGGAACGCTCGCCGTCGCCGGGCTTGCCGGCGGCGCCCTTGGCGCACCTCTCGGCACGCAGACCGTCTATCCGACACCCGGCTCGTTCCCGTACTGGCTGACGGCGGGCCTCGACGGCACGATCTGGTACACGAATGACGGCGCGGGCGATGTGGTGGGCATGGACTCCAGCGGAAGCATCATCCGCACCGTCCACGACAGCAGCGGCCGTCGCACATTCGCCATCACCACGACCGCGGATGGGCGCCACTGGTTTGCGAATGGCTCTGGGGTCGGCCGCATCGACGCCAACGGCGACAACGCGGTGTTCTTCCCCGCCCCGGGCAACTGGCTCCAGGGCATCACGACGGGGCCGGATGGCAACCCATGGTTCACCCAGCTCGGTGGCAGGGCCAGCATCGGAACTGCTGCGCCAGACGGAACCATCACCAGCTTCCCGGCGGACACGGGGTTCGGCTACGGCATCACGCGCGGTACCGATGGAAACGTGTGGTACGTCGACCTCGACCGCAATAACGCGGGGGAGTACGTGCGGGTGACGCCATCCGGTGCCATCACTCGCTGGCAAACCGACCAGTATCTCACCGACATCGCGGCCGACGGCCAGGGCCACATGTGGATCGTTGCCGAGCAGAACCTTCCGGCCGGCAACATCATCAAGATCGACATGTCGGGCAACATCCTGGCCCGCTATCACTCGCCCTTCAATGGTCCGCGCCAGATTGCCCTGGGTCCCGACGGCGCGATGTGGTTCACGATGTACGACGATTACAAGATCGGGCGGATCCAGCAGAACGGGACGATCCAGTCGTGGGACGCCTACCCCGGCGGTCCCGGTCGCAGACCGTTCGACATCGTGTGGGGCCCGGACGGGGACATGTGGTACACGATGGATCAGGCGATCGGCCGCATCGGCACGGGCTCCACCACTGCGCCGCCGCCGCCCCCGGGTGTGAGCGGACAGCCGGCCCCCGGCGGCGGTTCGAGCCCGGTCGCCGAGCCGGTTGCCAGCCCGATCGGCGGCTCCCCCGGCTGCGCCGCGCCCCCTGCGGGACCGGTGGGGATGACGATCAACGGGGGAGATGACTACACCAACGACCCGCGGGTGCGCATCAACGTCGTATGGCCCGCCTGCACCGCCACCGTGAGCCTCGCCAACGACGGTGGATTCCGTCGTTCCGAGACGCGCGATGTGGCAGCCACCATCCCCTGGGTGCTCAGGACCTCGGGGCCGGAGCGCCTCCCGAAGACCGTGTACCTGAGGTTCGGGTCGAACAGCCAGAACTACACCGACGACATCATCCTCGATCAGTCCGCTCCGCAGATCGTGTCGGCCACCGCCACGGTGGCCCAGGGGCAGGCCGCGATGGCGATGACCCGGCGCACTGCGGGGCGGTCGGTGATCGTCACCGTGCAGGCCCGCGATCGCGGGGGCTCGGGCCCCGGATCGGTCAGGGTGCAGGCGGGGCGCGCGTCGGCGACCGGGGCATATGGCAAGCGGGTGGTGATCCGCACCGCCAGGGCATCTGTTCGCGTTCGCGTGAGGGACCGGGCCGGAAACTGGTCCCGCGTCCGTATCGTGCGCGTGCGCTGACGATCGTCCTGCCACCGGGGCCGTGCGCCCGGGGGCACGCGCGATGCGGGATTGGGAGTAGCCTGAGGGGACCTGCGTCGCGAAAGGACCTCCCATGAATCACCGCGCAATCCTCGGCGCCGCCACCACGGCGGGCATCTTCGCCGCGGCCGTCGCCATCGCCGGGCCCGCCAGCGCGGGCCTCGTGGGTGCCGGACCGTGCACGAAGGCGCAGGCCGGCAACGCCTCGGTGACCACGTTCCCGATACCGACGCTCTCCAACGACCCATTCCTCATCGCGTCGAACGGCAGCGGGCCCACGGGCACGCTGGCCTTCACGCTGCGGGGCGGCAACAGCGTGCAGTCGTACAACCCGACCACCAATGCCTTCTCCGTGCTGGCCACCACCAACGTGCAGGCGCCGCAGGGCATCGCGTATTCGTCGGACGGCTCGGTGTGGTTCACCAATGCCGGGCCGAACACCATCGTGAAGGTCGCCCCGAGCGGCACCGTGAGCCAGTACGCGATCCCCACGGCCAACAGCAACCCCTGGGGCATCACCCAGGGGCCCGACGGGAACATGTGGTTCACGGAGTACACCTCCGGCAAGGTGGCCCGCATCACCCCGGCCGGGGTGATCACCGAGTTCGCGGCGCCCATCAGCACGCCGCTGAACATCACCGTTGGCGGCGACGGACGCCTGTGGACCAACGACTTCCAGGGCAACGGCATCGCCGCGTTCAACACCAACGGCACGTGGCAGGCCTTCACCGTCAACACCGGCAGCCCCAGCCTCAACGGCATGGCCGGCGGCCCCGACGGCAACGTGTGGTTCCTCAACACCCAGCCGTCCAACCCTACGGTGGGCATGATCACCGCGGCGGGGGCCGTGACCCAGTACCCCATCGGGCTCGCGGGCGCGGCGCCCGACCAGATCGCCTCGGGCGGCCCGGGGTCGGGGGTCCTGTGGTTCACCCAGGGCAACGGCAACATCGGCAAGGTGACGACCGGCGGAGTGGTGACCTCGTACCCCGCCACCAGCACCCAGGCGAACCCGGAGGGCATCGTGATGGGCCCCGACGGGGCGCCGTGGTTCACGGAGGCCGGCTGCGCGGCGCTCGGGCGCATCAACCCGTCACCGGTGGTGTACGGCACCATGGCCTCGCGCCCGTCCACCGTGAAGCGCGGCAAGACCTACACGGTGAAGGTGAAGATGAGCGCCAAGGGCAAGGTGCGCATCCGCCTCATCGGGGGCTCGTCGAGCCTCACGCTCGTGAACACCCAGGGCAAGAAGGGCGTCACCAGCGTGAAGGTGACCATCCCGAAGACGGTGAAGAAGGCCTTCGTCGGCAAGGTGTCGCTGGTGCTCAACGCCTGGCCGGGCGGCACCGCCAACCAGGCCGCGCAGACCGCGCCCCTCACCGTCCGGTAGGGGCGGATCGCCCCGATCAGCTGATCTTCACCACCGTGCCGTCCGCCGTCACCGCGATGGCGGCGGCGCGGTGGTGGGCCAGCATCGGGGCGGCGTCGTCCGGGCCCGCGAGGACCACGGCCTTGGTGAGGGCCTCGGCCAGCCAGGCCCGCGGCGCCACCACGCTCACCTGCGCCACGGGAGCATCTGTGGGAAGGCCCGTGGCCGGATCGATGAGGTGGTGCACCTCGGTGCCGTCCGCCCGTATCCATCGGCGCTTGCGCACCCCGCTGGTGCAGAGGGCGCCCTGCGTCAGCGTGATCTCGGCCACTCCCGGGAGGGATGGATCGTCGGGGTGCTCGATGGCGATGCGCCAGTCACCTGAGGGTCCGCGCCCGCGGCAGCGGATGTCGCCGCCCAGGTTGACCAGCGCTCCCTCCACCCCTCGCGCCATGAGCCCCGCCGACACCATGTCGGCGCCGAGGCCCTTGCCGATGCCGCCGGGGTCGAGTGCCCGCCCCTGCGGTACGAGCACCGTGCCCGCCGTCTCGTCGACGCGCAGCCCGCGCGCGGCGGGCCTCACCCGTGGCGTCAGGGTCACCCGGGCCGACGGCGCTCCCGGTGGAGTGAGGGATGCGAGATCGCGGTCGTAGCCCAGCGCGACCATGTCCGTGCCCATGAGGGGGTCGAAGCGGCCCCCGGTGAGGGCTTCGGCCCGTATCGCCCGCCGGGCGAGCATGAGTACCTCGGGTGACGCCGGCACGGCGCGTCCCGCCGCTGCGTTGATGCGGCTGATCTCGCTGCGCTCGTCGAAGCGGGTCCAGATGGCCTCGAGCCGGCGCACCTGATCTTCCGCCCACGTGAGGTCGTCGGCGTCCCCGCCGACCACCAGCACGCGGCAGTCGGAGCCCATGGCGCGGAAGCGGGCGTCGCCCCGTGAGGCGTCACCCGCTTCCGCGTGGGTCAACTCTGCTTGGAGTCGTCGTCCGGACCGTCGGAGGAGTCCTCGCAGTCCTGGACGGATGTGTTGCTCGGGCCGACGCAGACCTCGAAGTAGGTGGGGCCGCCGGACTGGCCACCCGCCTGCACGTCGACGTAGGTGGATCCGTTGTTGCCGCTCACGCCCGACTCGGAGCCGCCCCACTTGCCCCAGCCCCCGCCGCTGCCGCCGGAGTTGGTGATGGAGTAGCCCTGCGACTCGAGCTGCGACTGGTAGGCGCTGGTGACGGCCGACGCCTGCGTGCCGCTGATGGAGTAGCGGGTGTACTGGGCGCCGTTCTTGCCGTCGCTCTCGAGCTGCTGCGCGCCGGACGGCGCGGTGAGGTTGGGACCACCGCTTGCCGCGGCGGTGGTGGTGGCCTGCGTGGTGGTGGCCGGGGCCGCCTGCGTGGTGGTGGGCGCGGCCTCGGTGGTGGCCGGGGGCGCGGCCTCCGTGGTGGTCGCGGGCGTCGACGAGTCGCCGCCGAAGCAACCGGCGAGAGCGACGGTGCTCAGGGCGACGAGTGATCCCGCTGCGATCTGTCGCTTCATGTGGACCTCCATTGGGGTGGGGACCTCAGGTTACGTGCCGCCCCCGGCGACCGCCCCCCGCGGGGCGCGGTCGCCGGGGGGCGGTACTCAGTACTTGTAGGTGAATGTGTAGGTGACCTTGCCGGGCGTATCCGCCGCCTGGAACACGCATCTCCACTTGCCCGTGCTGCCGGAGATCGACGGGGTGCACTGCATGCCGTTCGCGTTGAAGGGCATCTGCGCGCCGGTCCTGGCGATCCTCCGCACGACCGTCACCGGGGTGGTGCAGCCGGTCAGGTCGAGGAACGAGCTCGCGAGGTTCGATCCGGTGATCGCCACCGTGACGGCGCCCTTCATCTTGCCGGCCTTCGTGACCACGCACGATCCGCTGTAGGTGTTGACGGCGTTGGGGGCCGGTGCCGCAATGCCCGCGGCCGTGACGGCGAGCAGGGCGCCGGCGGCGCCGAGCGCGATGAGGTTCCTTCGCATGTGTCCTCCAGGTTTGGTGTGCCGGTGGCATCTACCCCGGCAGGGGCGGGAGTCCTGCCGGGGGGGCCGCCGTGGGTATCCTCCCGCCCCATGCCCCGGGCCCCGCGATCACTCCCGTCGCCCGCCAACGGGTGGGCCGTGTGGGGCCTTCGCATGCTGGCGCTTGCGGCGGCCTTCGCGGCCGTCGACTACCTCGCCAGCCTCACCTCCGCGCCGGGGTCCGGCATCGCCGGCATCTGGGTGCCGGGGGGAATCGGGCTCGCGGGCCTGTTGCTCGGCGGCATCTCGCTGTGGCCGGCGCTGGTGATTGGCGGGCTGGCGGCTGCTCCGGCATACGGGGTGCTCGGTGCGTCGACCGTGCCCGTGGTGCTCGCCAACACCGCGGCGGCGGTGCTGGCCGCATGGGCGATACGCCGAATGGGCACCGACATACGGCTGGGGCGCATCGCCGATGTGGCCCGCTTCGCGCTCGGGTGCCTGGTGGGAGCGGTGCCCATGGGTGCTGTGGGCGTGGCAGCGCTCCTCGCCCTGGGCCCCGGGGAGACCGATCCCACCGGGAGCGTGGTGGCGCTCTGGCTGCTGTCCACGGCGACCGGGTTCGTGGTGGTGGGCGGGGCCGTCGTGGTGCTGTGGCTGCGGCGCGCCGATCCCCTCCCGGCGCGGCGCGCGGGCGAGGCGGCGTTGGGCCTCATCGCGGTGGCCGTGCTTGCGCTGGGCGTATTCGTGGATGATCGCGCCGGCCTCACGCTGCTGTTGCTGCTGGTCACGGCCCTGGTGGCCGCACGCATGGGACCACGCGGGGCGTCCCTCACCGCGGTGATCGTCTTCGGGTTCGCCGCCGCCGCCGTGGTGGCGGGGGGTGGCCCCTTCGGCGGCGACAGCGTCGTCGGGCGCTCGCTCACGTACCAGACGGCGGTCATGGTGATCGCCGTGGGGCTGCAGGGGCTCGGCGCGCTGGGGTCGGGCGAGCCCGGGGCATCGCCGGGCGTGCCGGGCACCGCGCTCACCGTGGGCCTGCTCGCCGCGGGCGGGCTGGCCCTCGGCCTGAGCGAGGGCATCGTCACCCCGGAGGTGATCCTTCTGGCCCCCAAGGCGCAGGTGACCCTCATCGGGCTGCTCATGTGCCTGGTCGTGGTGGTGGGCGCCGTGGTGGGCACTGGCCTGCGCGGGCATGCGGACGACCTGCGCACGGCCCCCGGCAGGTGGTGGGCATGGGCGGCCCTTGCGGGCGTGGCGCTCTTCGGCACCGAGGAGCTCTTCCTGATGTCACTGGCCACGATCGACGTGACGCGGGCGGTGGTGCTGGCGAGCCTGGCGCCGGTCATCCTGCTCGTCGTCGCCATGGCGCGGCAGGAACTGCGCGTGACCGCGGGGGTGATCACGGGAATCGTCCTCGTGCTCATCGGCTTCTACGCCATCGCGCCGGGCCAGGGGGTCTTCTCGGGCTTCGGCGCCGCGGGGCTGTGGTTCGGCCTCGCGTCGTCCGCATGCGCGGCGGTGCTCGTGCTCTCGCTCTTCCAGTGCCGTCGCACCGCGGGCACCGGCGCCAGCCTGCTGGTCACCTTCGCCGTGGGCGCCGCGGCCGCGGCGGTGCTGTGCGCGGCGCTCGGGGTGCTGCCCGGGCCCGAGGTCTGGGGGAGGGAGGAGGTCATGGGGGGAATCCTCTACGTCGGCATCGTCGGAACCCTCGTGCCCGTGCTGCTGGCCACGTGGGCCGTGCCGCTGCTCGGCGCGGCATGGGTGTCGCTGTTCGAGGTGCTCGCCCCGCCCATCGCGGTGGTCGCCGCCCTCGCCTGGGGCGAGTCGACCATCGGCGGATGGCAGGCGGGGGGCATCGTCCTGCTCCTGGTGGGCGCGTCCGTGGCGGCGCGCACTCACGCGGCCGCGCACGGGGATGACGCCGGGGCGGCGGCTCCCTAGCCCAGGGGTATGCGCACCGGCACGCCGCCGATCGCGCCGGTGTAGGCCCGCTCGCCGCCGCGGGCGAGGGTGAGCGTGCCATCCCAGCCACCCGGGCCGTTCACCCTGAGCGCGCCCTGGAACGTCCTGCCGTTGAAGCGGATCGTGCCCGTGATCGCCACGCCGCGCACGGCGCTGAACCGGGAGTAGGCCACCTGCGAGCCGAGGAGGTCGAGCGATCGCGCCGTGCCGCCCCGGATGCCGGGAAGCCGGGTGAGCCCGGCCTCGGTGGCGGCGCTCATGGCGTCGACGCCGTCCATCACCGCCAGCCGGGCGGCGTGGGCCACGCGCCCGGCGGTGCCGGGCGCTCCGCTGGGCCTCACCGCGCCGAGGTTCGCGGGCGCCACGGGCACGGGGTAGGGCGTGGGGGCCTCGCGATTGCAGGCCGTGGTGGACACCCGCCTGCCCGCGAGCAGGTTTGCCAACTGGTCGTCGGCACAGGTGAACTGCCCCAGCAGTGAGTGCCCGGCGCCGGGCGCGATCAGCACCTGTGCAGACGGGGAACGGGCGGCGACGGCCCGGGCCGACGCCACCGGGGTGCGCATGTCCTGCCCGCCCGCGAGCACCAGGGTCGGCACGGCGGGCAGCGGCGCGGGCTGCAGGGGGTCGGTGGCCGCCTCGGGCCACGCCGTGCAGCCATTCGCCGGGGAATTCGGAAGTGCATTGGCCGCACCGAACGGCGCGTAGGCGCCACCACGTGCGTCGGCTGCCGCCTGTGCCAGCGCCGGGCGCTGGTCGAGCGGGGTGGATGACGTCCAGGGCAGCGCGCTGTCCTCGCACGTGGTGGCCCAGAACAGCGCCGATGAGATCTCGGTGGGCGGCGGCGGGGTTCCGCCGGCAGTCGCGATGGTGAGGAGTCGCATCATCGGCGACACGTCGCCCGTGGCGGCGGCCCGGGCGGCCCCGGGCCACAGGCGCCGGAGTCCCACGTCGAGGTCTCCCGCCGCGAGGATCGCCGGGAAGTCACCCTGGTTGCCGGGGCCGCCCAGGCTCGACCGCACCACCGCACCCGACAGCGTGGTGCGTCGACCGCGCAGCGCCACGTCGGCCGTGCGTGCGACCAGCGTCGAGACGTCCGCGACCGGGTTGGGGGTGATGCCACGGCACCGGCGACCCGCGCAGAGCGCGGTGAGCACCGGTGTGGTGGAGGCGAAGAAGGGCACGTCGAAGCCGTCGAAGGTGGCGGGGTCCACCACGGAGTCGAACACCAGGTGACTCACGCGCGTCGGGAACATCTGCGCGTAGTACTGCGCCACGTAGGTGCCGTAGGAAATCCCACCGAGCGCGAGGGCATCGAGCCCCAGCCCGGACCGCAGGTCGTCGATGTCCATCGCGCTTTCGCGCGAGCCGTAGAAGGCGCGGTTCGGGCCCAGTTGGGCGGCGCACCTGCCCACCTCGGCGGGCGTCTCGCTGCTCGAGGCCGAGTCGAGCGCCGCGCACCGCAGCGCGCGCTTGCCGGTGCCGCGCTGGTCGAGCATCACGTAATCCCACCCGGGTATGGCCTGGGCCACGGGGTCCTCCGGGCTCACGGGGGTGCCGGCCTGGCCGGGCCCCCCGGCCAGCAGCACGAACGTGCCGCGCCGCGCGGTGCGCGCGGGCAGGCGCTCCACGTGCAGCGAGAGGGTTCCCCTGGCCGCGTCGGCCCGGTCGAGGGGCACCACGAGCGTGCCGCACTGCACGGCCGGCCGGCCGGGGCACTTGGTGAACGTGATCGGGGCGGCGCCTGCCTGGCCCGCCACGATG
>JAFMJQ010000064.1 GCA_017853415.1 Thermoleophilia bacterium
GTGGCGAGGCGGTCGGGCAGGTCGATGGCCCGCACCCGCTCGATGGACGCCGTGGGGAGTCCCTCGTCGAGGTACGCCGAGAACCCGCCCGCCAGCACCCCGATGATGTCGCGACGGCCCACCGCCGCCAGGCGCTCGGCCATGTCGCGGGCCTGGGCCTCGTCCGACCCCACGAGCAGCAGCTGGTCATCGCGCCCCGCCACCAGGGCCGCGCGGGTGGCGAACCCCGAGCCCGCGGTGGGCACCGACAGTGATCCGGGCACGTGCGCGGCCGCGAACGCCGCCGACGAGCGCCCGTCGATCACCACCCCGCCGGCCTCCGCCCGCCGCAGGAACTCATCGCCGTCGAGGGCCGGGGGCGGGGCCAGGGGCGTCACCAGCGGGCCGCTGTTCATGCCCACCACGCGGTCGAGGTCGGGGGGCTTCACGGCCAGCCGCGCGATGAGCTCGTTGGTGAACTCGCCGACGTCGATGGCGGTGAGCAGGGGTGAGTGGGCGCGCTCGTAGCCGATGGTGGATGAGGTCTTCGCGCTGATCTGGTTGCTGCCGCACAGCGAGCCGCCGATGTGGCCGGGGTACACCTCGACCCAGTCGGGAAGGTCCATGAGGCGCTTGATGCTGCGGAACTGGTCGTTGGCGCCGGCAACGGCGTCCACGGCCAGGTCGGGACGGCCGACGTCGCCCACGAACAGCGAGTCACCGGTGAGCACCGCCCAGGGCTCGGGACCGCGCGTGGCGTCGATGAGCAGCAGGCCGGTGTGCTCGGGGCGGTGGCCGGGAAGGTGCAGGGCCTGCAGTCGCACGCCGCCCAGGTCGATCACCGCGCCGTCGTCGAGCGGCTCGTGCGGGAACTCCGCCCCGGTGAGCGGGCTCACGTGCATGGTGGCGCCCGTGGCCTCGTGCAGGCGCCCGCGTCCCGACACGTGGTCGGCATGGGTGTGGGTCTCGATGATGTGCGTGATGCGCACGCCGCGGCTCGAGGCCGCCTCGAGGTATGGCGCGATGTCCCACTGCGGATCCACCACGGCGGCCTGGCCGCTCTCCAGGTCGCCCACCAGGTACGACGCGCAGCCGAGGTCCTCGTTGATCACCTGCCGGAAGAGCATCCCCACCCCCGGGGTCGCCTCGCTTACCGCGTCAAGCATGACGCATGGCCCGGATACAGGGTGTAACAGGGTCCGCTGGTAGCCTCATCCCATGCCCATCGTGGAATGCATGACCGAACTCGTGGGGGGCACGCCCCTCGTGCGGCTGTCGCGCCTGTCGGAGGAGACCGGCGCGACGATCCTCGGCAAGCTCGAGGCCGCGAACCCCGCCGGCAGCGTGAAGGACCGCATCGGCCTCGCCATGGTCGAGGCCGCCGAGGCCGAGGGCGCGCTGGTGCCGGGCGAGAGCGTCATCGTGGAGCCCACCTCGGGCAATACGGGCATCGCGCTGGCCTTCGTGGCCGCCGCCAGGGGATACCGGTGCATCCTCACCATGCCCGAGAGCATGAGCATGGAGCGCCGTGCGCTGCTCAAGGCCTACGGGGCCGAACTGGTGCTCACGCCCGCCCCCGAGGGCATGCGCGGGGCCATCGCGCGCGCGCAGGAGATCGCCGCGGAGACCCCCAGCGCGTTCATCCCGCAGCAGTTCGAGAACCCCGCCAACCCGGACGTGCACGCGCGCACCACTGCCGTGGAGATCTGGGATGACACCGACGGCGCGGTGGACGTCTTCGTGGCCGGCGTCGGCACGGGCGGCAGCGTCACGGGCGTGGGGCATGTGCTCAAGGAGCGCAAGCCCGAGGTGAAGATCGTGGCCGTGGAGCCCGTGGATTCCCCCGTGCTGTCGGGGGGCGAGCCCGCACCTCACCGCATCCAGGGAATCGGCGCCGGGTTCGTGCCCGGTGTGCTCGACACCGGCGTGTACGACGAGATCATCCAGGCCACGGCCGAGGATGCCTTCGAGGTGTCGCGCAGGCTCGCCCGCGAGGAGGGCATCCTCACCGGGATCTCGGCAGGCGCCAACGTGTGGGCCGCCATGCAGGTGGCCAAGCGCCCCGGCAACGAGGGCAAGGTGATCGTGACGATCATCTGCGACACCGGCGAGAGGTACCTCTCCACCGCCCTGTTCGCCGAGGCGTGAGCCGCCGGCACCAGGGGCGCGTCAGCTCCTGATCAGCAGTTCCCGCGTGCCGCGTTCGCGAAAGCCCAGCGCGCCGAAGAACGCGCGGGCCTCGGGCGTGTCCTCGGCCTCGGCCAGCAGGTGGGTGCCGCCCGCCACGCGCGTGGCGCGGGCGGCCGACCCCACGAGCATGCGGGCCACGCCCTTGCGGCGCTCGTCGGGCACCACGCCCAGCCACCAGATGATGCCCTCCGGCACCTGGGTGAAGCAGAAGCCGATGAGTGCGTCGCCGCGCAGCGCCACGGTGAAGTCGCCGTAGCCCGCGCCCTGCGAGTAGCCGGTGGGGCGTCCCATCGCCTTGTAGATGGCCATGCCGTGCAGGGCGTCGAACTCGGCATCGTCGTAGCGCTCGGCCATCGCGTTGTCGTAGGTGAGCAGGCGCACGCCATCGGCGGGCTCGCCAGGTGGGAGGCCCTCGACGGCGCGCGTGAACTTCACGGTGGTGGCGTAGGGCTCGAACCCGGCCTCGCGGGCCAGGGTGCCCACCGGGTCACCGGGCTCGAGGGCGATGTCGTACGGCGGCACAGCGGGTACGGCATCCACCAGTGCCTGGAAGGCGGCGAGATCGCGGGCGCGCACGTTGTCCAGCCGCAGCGCGCGTGCGGTGGGCGACGGCCCGATCTGGCACTGGGCCCCGTCTGTGGTGACGCTAGAGAAGGTAGGGCTCCAGGTCGTCGACGCGCACTCCGGTGTCCTCGAGCCACTGGCGAACCTCCACCAGGTGGTCGGCATCACCGCTGATCTCGAGGATCACCCAGCCGGTCCGGT
Source organism: Thermoleophilia bacterium (assembly GCA_017853415.1). Classification (GTDB taxonomy): domain Bacteria; phylum Actinomycetota; class Thermoleophilia; order Miltoncostaeales; family Miltoncostaeaceae; genus SYFI01. The sequence continues at coordinate 2,935 of JAFMJQ010000064.1, forward strand.
CGCGCACGTCAGCGCGTCGGATGTTGCACACGACGTCGTGCTCGGTGGAGAGCCGGTGCACGATCGGCTCGCGCACGAGGTCCTCCGGAAATGTGAGTCTCACCCGAATGCTGGCCACCGCGAACGCTCCCTCGACGGGGGCGTGAATATACTCGGCCCATGTCCGAGGGCCTGATCACCCGAATCTCGTCCGCGCTGCGGCGCGACCTCGACGCCGCGCGCGAGCGCGACCCCGCCGCGCGCAGCACCGCCGAGCTGGTGCTCACCTACCCCGGCCTGCATGCCGTGTGGATGCACCGGGCCGCCCACGGACTCAACAATCGTGGCCTGCAGTTGCCCGCCCGAATGGTGAGCCAGGTCTCCCGGTTCATCACGGGCATCGAGATCCACCCGGGGGCCACGATCGGGCCGGGGTTCTTCATCGACCACGGCATGGGCGTGGTCATCGGCGAAACCACCGAAATCGGCGAGGACGTCACCGTGTACCAGGGCGTCACGCTCGGGGGCACCGGAAAGCACGGCGGCAAGCGCCACCCCACCCTGCGAGACGGCGTGACCGTGGGCGCGGGTGCCGCGGTGCTCGGACCGCTCGAGATCGGCGAGGGCGCGAAGATCGGCGCGGGCTCCATCGTGGTGAAGGACGTTCCCTCCAACTCGACGGTGGTGGGCAACCCCGGCAAGCCCGTGGTGCTCGACGGCCAGCGCGTGGACCCCGAGAAGCTCCACCACCCGGACCTCGACCACACCCGGCTGCCCGACCCGGTTGCGGACGCCCTCGACTGCCTCATCCAGCGGGTCGAGGAGCTCGAGGCCGAGATCGCCGCGCTGCGCGCCGGCGTGGAGCCGCCGCCGAAGGGCGAGGATCCCGACTGCCGCGACAGGGTGAAGGAGGGCATCCGCGAGGCACGCCAGGCCTCCGCGGACGCCGCCTAGCGGGCCTCCCGACCGCGCCCCGGCCGTCCGCCGATGGCGCTACCTTTGCCCGGTGAGCACGGACCTCCTGGGCAGCCTCAACCCACCGCAGCGCGAGGCCGTGCTGCATGGCGACGGCCCCCTGCTGGTGCTCGCGGGAGCGGGCAGCGGCAAGACCCGCGTGATCACCCATCGCATCGCGCACCTCGTGCGGGAGCGGGGCGTTCCCGTGCGCGAGATCCTGGCGATCACCTTCACCAACAAGGCTGCGGGGGAGATGCGCGACCGCATCCGCGACCTCATCGGCCCCGAGGCATCGGGGCTGTGGGCGTCCACGTTCCACTCCGCGTGCGCGCGGCTGCTGCGCATCGAGCACCAGGCGGCGGGCTACGAGCGGTCGTTCTCGATCTACGACGACGCCGACCAGCAGCGCCTCATGCGCGACATCCTCAAGGACGAGGGCATCGATCCCAAGCGGCTCACGCCCCGTGCGGTGCTGGGCCATATCTCGGCCGCGAAGAACGAACTTCTGCACCCGCGCGACCTCGCCGACAGGGCGGCGGATGAGGCCGAGCAGGGCATCGCGCGCCTCTACCAGCGCTACCAGGATCGCCTCATCGCCAACCAGGCGATGGACTTCGACGACCTGCTCATGGTCACGGTGGAGATGCTGCGACGCGACCAGGCGGTGCGCGAGCGCTGGCAGGCGCGGTTTCGCCACGTGCTGGTGGACGAGTACCAGGACACCAACCACGCGCAGTACTGGCTGGTGAGGATCCTCGCCGAGCCCGAGCGCAACGTGATGGTGGTGGGCGATGACGATCAGGGCATCTACTCCTGGCGCGGCGCCGACATCCGGAACATCCTCGAGTTCAAGGCCGACTACCCCGACGCCGTGGTGATCCCCCTCGAGCAGAACTACCGGTCCACCTCGACGATCCTCGAGGCCGCCAACGCGGTGGTGCGCAACAACCGCGGACGCCACCCCAAGCGACTGTTCACCGACCGCGCCGGCGGCGAGCCGGTGGCGGTGGAGGTGTGCACCGACGAGCATGACGAGGCGCGGCTGGTGGTGCGCGAGATCAGCCGCGCCACGGCCGAGGGCCGGTCGCTCGACGAGATCGCCGTCTTCTATCGCACGCATGCCCAGAGCCGCGTGATCGAGGACCAGCTGGTGCGCTCGGGCATCACCTACCAGGTGCTGGGCGGCCCGCGCTTCTACGAGCGGGCCGAGGTGAAGGACCTCATGGCCTACCTGCGCGTGGTGGCCAACCCCGCAGACCGCGAGGCATTCACGCGTGCTGCCGGCAGCCCCAAGCGCGGACTGGGCCCCGCGGCCCTGGCAAAGGTGGCCGAGGCGGCGGAGAGCCACGGGTCGACGATGGACGCCGTGGCCCGCGAGCCCGACATGGTGCCGGGGCTCAACGCGGCGCAGCGTGATGCCCTGCTGTCGCTGGGCGGCCTCATCGATCGGCTTCGCGACATGGACGCCTCGGGGGCCCCGCCCGAGCGCGTGATGGAGCGCGCCATCGAGGATTCCGGCCTGCGCGAGGCCCTGCTGGCTGATGGCCCCGCCGAGGCCGGCCTGGGCCGTCTCGACAACCTGCAGGAGCTCCTCGGCGTGGCCGCCGAGTACGCCGCGCGCGCGGAGCAGCCGTCGCTGTCGGGGTTCCTCGAGGAGGTCGCCCTGGTGTCGGCGGTGGACGACGCCCAGGACGACTCGGGCACCGTCACGCTCATGACCGTGCACAACGCCAAGGGCCTCGAGTACGACGTGGTGATGGTCACGGGGCTCGAGGAGGGGCTCTTCCCGCACGTGCGATCCATCGACGACCCCGACGGGCTCGAGGAGGAGCGGCGCCTTTGCTACGTGGCGCTCACGCGTGCCCGCGAGCGGCTCATCCTCTCGCACGCCGACAGCCGGTCGCTGCGCGGCAACCGCATGTATTCGATCCCCTCGCGGTTCATCGAGGAGATTCCCGACGATGCCCTCGGCCGCCCGGCGCGCCGCGCCACGCTGTCGGTGGGCGCCGGCACGGCCATCGTGGCCCCGGCCTTCGACATCGGCGATGCGGTGGTGCACGAGTCGTTCGGCGAGGGGGTCATCACGGGCGTGCAGCAGAAGGGGCGACTGATCCAGGTGAGGTTCGACGACAAGGAGCGTGTGCTGATGGCCGACATGGCCCCGATGCGAAAGGTGGCCTCATGAGCGCCACGGTGATCGACGGGCGTGATGCCGCGCGCCGCGTGCGCGAGCGCGTGGCCGAGGGCTGCGCCGCGTTCGAGAAGCGGCACGGGCGCAAGCCCGGCCTGGTGGGGATCCAGGTGGGGGATGACCCCGCCAGCGAGATCTACCAGCGCAACAAGGCGCAGCAGGCCGAGGAGGCCGGCATGCAGGTGGAGCGCATGAAGCTGCCCGCCGGCACCACGCAGGCCGAGATGGATGCCCTGCTCGACCGCCTGGCGGCCGACGACGCGGTGGACGGCATGCTGGTGCAGTTGCCCGTGCCCGAGCCGCTGGCCGAGCCCGCCATCGCCGCGCACATCGCGCCGTCGAAGGACGTCGATGGGTTCTCGCCGGTGAACATCGGCCACCTGGTGCGCGGCGAGCCCTGCCTGCGCCCGTGCACGCCGAGCGGCGTGATGTGGCTGCTCGACGACGCCGGCGTGCAGCTGGAGGGCGCCAACGCGGTGGTGATCGGCCGGTCGGTGATCGTCGGCAAGCCGCAGGCGCTCATGCTGCTCGAGCGCAACGCGACCGTCACCATCACGCACTCGCGCACCCGCGATCTCGCGGCCGTGTGCCGCGAGGCCGACATCATCGTGGCGGCCGTGGGAGTGGCCGAGATGGTGCGCGGGGACTGGGTGAAGCCGGGTGCCACGGTGATCGACGTGGGCATGAACAGGCTCGACGATCGCCTGTGCGGAGACGTCGCATACGACGAGGTCGTGGAGGTCGCCGGGGCCATAACTCCCGTTCCCGGGGGCGTGGGACCCATGACGATCGCTTTCCTATTGGCGAACACGCTCCAATCCGCCGAGCGGCGGATGGGGGACGAACCTACGAGGGGAATCATCACGTGAAGATCGCGATCTTCGGCGGCACCGGCGACCTCGGTCGCGGTCTCGCCATCACCTTCGCCGCTGCGGGCCACGAGATCATCGTGGGATCGCGCAGCCAGGAGCGCGCCGACCAGGCCGCCGACGGCCTTCGTGAGGCCTACCCGGAGGGCACCTTCGTGCCCATGGAGAACGCCGAGGCCGCTGCGGCCGGCGAGATGGCCGTGCTGTCCATCCCGTACGAGGGCATCGAGGCCACCATGCCCGCGCTGGCCGAGCCGCTCGCCGGCAAGGTGCTGGTGAGCGTGGTCAACGCGCTCAAGTTCGGGAAGAGCGGGGCCATGGCCGAGCTCGACCTGCCGGCCGCGTCGTGCGCCCACCAGATCCAGGACCTGGCCCCCGAGGCCAAGGTGGTGGTGGCCTACAACAACCTGCCGGCCGCCGCGCTGCAGGAGCGCCACCCCATCGACGGCGACGTGCTGGTGTGCGGCAAGAGCAAGGAGGCCCGCGAGGCCGTCATCGAGCTCACGAAGGACATCGCGGGTTGCCGCGGTCTCGACGCCGGTCCGCTGGCCAACGCGATCATCATCGAGGGGATGACCGCCATCATCATCAACCTCAACAAGCGCTACGGCGGCGAGGCCTCGATCAACGTCACGGGCCTCGAGAACCCTCCGCCCCGCGGGTAGGCGGAACCCTCACGGCGACGGTCGCCCGGCGGGCTCGGATCAGGCGTAGCCGAGCTCGTCGAGGCGGTCCTCGTCGAGGCCCATGTGGTGGCCGAGCTCGTGCAGCACGGTCACCCGCACCTGGTGGCGCAGCTCAGCGGGGTCACGGAAGTGATCGACCATCGGGTGCATGTAGATGGTGATGCGGGGCGGGATCGCCCCCGAGGGAATCGTGCCCGTGGTGAGCGGGTGCCCCTCGTAGAGGCCGTACAGCGAGCGGCCGACCGCATGGTGGTCGACAATCAGGGCCACGTGGTCGAGCGCCGACGCGAAGGGCTCGGGGATGTCCTCCACGGCCTCCTCCACGAGGGCCTCGAAGGCGTCCAGTGGCGAGATCAGCTCCTGCACGCCGCGCACGCTATCGCCCCGCCACGCGGATGACCGTACATCCGGTGCGCGCGCAAGCGTCACCGGTAACCTCGCCCCCGTGAGAAGCGCCCTCTCCCGAATCGCCACCTTCCCCGCGAGCAAGTGGGGCAAGTGGGTTGTGCTCGGCGTGTGGATCCTCATCCTCGTGGCGCTCTTCCCCCTGGCGTCCAAGTTCGAGTCGGCGCAGTCGAACGAGCCCTCGAGCTTCCTGCCGGGAACGGCCGAGTCGGTTACCGTGCTCGACCTGCAGGAGAAGTTCCCCGGCGGGGACGTGACGCCGGCGGTCGCGGTGGCGCAGCGCGAGGGCGGGCTCACCGAGGCCGACCGCGCGGCGCTGACCACGGCGACCGCGAAGTTCAACACCCCCGTTCCCGAGGGCGTGGAGCCACCGGGCCTGGTGCCCGGCCCGGTGTCGAGGGACGGCACGGCGCAACTGCTCATCGCCAACCTGAAGGTGGGCGGCAACTCCGACCTGCTGCTCGAGCGGGTGACCGCCCTGCGCGACGACCTGGCCGCCGCCGCGCCGCCGGGCCTGGTGGTGAAGGTGACCGGCCCCGCGGGCATCTCGGCTGATGCCATCGAGGTGTTCAGCGGCATCAACACCAACCTGCTCCTCGCGACCGTGGTGCTGGTGTTCGTGCTGCTGCTCATCATCTATCGCAGCCCGGTGTTCTGGATCCTCCCGCTCATCGCACTCGGGTTCGCCGAGATCACGGTGCGGGCCCTCGGCTACCTCATCGCCGAGGCCGGCGTCATCGTCAACGGCCAGTCCGCGGGAATCCTGCTCGTGCTCGTGTTCGGGTCGGGCACCGACTATGCGCTGCTCCTCACCGCCCGATATCGCGAGGAACTCCGGCGCACCAACGACAAGCACGAGGCGATGGCCACCGCGATCAGGCGAGCGGGCCCCGCCATCGTGGCGTCCGCCGGCACGGTGATCGCCGCGCTGCTGTGCCTGAGCATCGCCGAGGTCAACGGCACGGCCGGCCTCGGACCCATCGGTGCCATCGGCGTTGCGGTCGCGATGCTCGTGATGATCACCGCGCTTCCTGCCCTTCTCCTGCTGGGCGGTCGCTGGGCGTTCTGGCCCTTCATCCCGCGTTATGGGTCAACGGGCAGCAACGAGACCCAGGGCTGGTGGCGCCGCGTGGCGGATCGCGTCGGCAGGCGCCCACGGGCCACGTGGGTCACCACCGCGGTCATCCTCGGCGCGTGCTGCTTCGGGTTGCTGTCGTACAGCCCGAGCCTCACGTCGGCCGAGGACTTCCGCGGCGACGTGCAGTCGATCCAGGGCCAGTCGATCATCACCAAGGCCTTCCCGGCAGGGGCCTCCGCGCCCACCAACGTGATCGTTCCCCCGGGTGCCGATCAGGCGAAGGTGCTGGCGGCCATCAAGGCGACTCCCGGGGTGAGTTCGCTGCGCCGCGTGAGTGCGGGGGAGCCGGGCACGCTGTTCGATGTCACGCTCGACGACCCGCCCTACAGCGGCAAGGCGTACGACACCATCGACGCCCTGCGCGTGTCGGCCAAGAAGGCCGGGGGAGACGGCGTGCTCGTGGGCGGACCCACCGCCACCGAGGCCGACCTCGACGCGGCCTCGCAGCGCGACCTGCGCCTGCTCATCCCGATCGTGCTGGTCGTGGTGGTGCTCATCCTCGGCCTGCTGCTTCGGGCCATCTCGGCGCCGCTCATCCTCATCGCCACCGTCATCCTGTCGTTCCTCGCGAGCATGGGCATCGCATGCCTGGTGTTCGACATCTGGGGATTCGCCGGCGAGAGCCCCGCCCTCGCGCTGTTCGGGTTCATATTCCTGGTGGCGCTGGGCGTGGACTACAACATCTTCCTCATGGCCCGCGTGCGCGAGGAGACCGCCGAGTACGGCACCCGCGAGGGCATGCTGCGCGGACTCGCCGTGACCGGCGGCGTCATCACGTCGGCGGGCATCGTGCTGGCAGGCACCTTCGCGGTGCTCGGCGTGCTGCCGCTGGTGAGCATCACGCAGATCGGGTTCCTCGTGGCCTTCGGCGTGCTGCTCGACACCCTCGTGGTGCGCACGCTCCTCGTTCCCGCGATCGTGCTCGACCTGGGTGATCGCACCTGGTGGCCCTCGGCGCTCTGGCGGCGCACGCGGCAGGCGCCGCGCTCCTAGCCCGAGCGGTGCTCCCAGCCCAGGCGTGACGGCGTCACGTCCTCTCCCGCGCGCAGGGCGCGCACCCCGGGGGGCCCCGCCACCAGCCTGCCCACCACGGTGACATGGGGCTCACGCCCGGCGGATGGCGGAATCGCCGCCAGCAGCTGGTAGTCCTCGCCGCCGGTGGCCGCGAAC
>JAFMJQ010000065.1 GCA_017853415.1 Thermoleophilia bacterium
CTCAAGCACAACTACATCGGCACCGAGCACATCCTGCTCGGCCTGCTGCGTGAGGAGGAGGGCCTTGCCGCGCGCGTGCTGGAGGGCCTCGAGATCACGGTGGAGGAGGTCCGCGCCCAGGTGATCCGCATCGTCGGATCCGGCGAGGAAGTCACCTCGGGCCAGATCCCGTTCACCCCCCGCGCCAAGAAGGTGCTCGAGCTGGCACTGCGCGAGGCGCTGTCGCTGGGGCACAACTACATCGGCACCGAGCACATCCTCCTCGGCCTCGTGCGCGAGAACGAGGGCGTGGCCGCGCGCATCCTGGCCGACTTCGACGCCGACTCCGAGAAGATCCGCAACGAGATCATCCGCATGCTCTCGGGCCCGGGCCGCAGGCAGGGGCAGGGCAGCGGCGGCGGTGGCGGCGGCACGCAGTCGGGCGACAAGAAGTCGAGCAAGCTGCTCGACCAGTTCGGCCGCAACCTCACCAAGCTCGCCGCCGACGGCAAGCTCGACCCCGTGGTGGGTCGCCAGAAGGAGATCGAGCGGGTCATGCAGATCCTGGCCCGCCGCACCAAGAACAATCCGGTGCTCATCGGCGAGCCGGGCGTGGGCAAGACCGCCGTGGTCGAGGGCCTGGCCCAGCGCATTTCGTCCGGGCAGGTTCCCGAGCTGCTGCGCGGCAAGCAGATCTACACGCTCGACCTCGCGGCCCTGGTGGCCGGGTCGAAGTACCGCGGTGAGTTCGAGGAGCGCCTCAAGAAGGTGATGAAGGAGATCGCCCAGCGCGGCGACATCATCCTGTTCATCGACGAGATCCACAATCTCGTGGGGGCGGGCGCGGCAGAGGGCGCCATCGACGCCGCGAGCATCCTCAAGCCGGCCCTGGCGCGCGGCGAGCTGCAGACCGTGGGCGCCACCACGCTCGACGAGTACCGCAAGTACCTCGAGCGCGACTCGGCCCTCGAGCGCAGGTTCCAGCAGGTGAAGGTGGAGCAGCCCTCGATCGAGGAGACCGAGCAGATCCTGCGCGGCCTGCGCGATCGCTACGAGGAGCACCACAAGGTGAACATCACCGACGAGGCCCTCGAGGCCGCCTCGGTGCTGTCCGACCGCTACATCTCCGAGCGCTTCCTGCCCGACAAGGCGATCGACCTCATCGACGAGGCCGCCAGCCGCATGCGCATCCGCACCATGACGGCGCCGCCGTCGTACCGCGAGCTCGAGGACGAGATCGAGGGCGTGCGCAAGGACAAGGAGGCCGCCATCGAGGCGCAGGAGTTCGAGAAGGCCGCGAACCTGCGCGACACCGAGCGGCGCCTCACCAACAAGAAGCGCGACCTCGAGGAGGAGTGGAAGGCCGACGACGCCCCGCGTCCGAGCATCGGCGAGGAGGAGATCGCCGACATCGTCTCGATGTGGACGGGCATCCCGGTGTTCAAGCTCACCGAGGCCGAGACCCAGAAGCTGCTCCGCATGGAGGACGAGCTGCACAAGCGGGTCATCGGCCAGGAGGCCGCCATCACGGCGACCAGCCGCGCCATCCGGCGTGCCCGCGCGGGCATCAAGGACCCCAAGCGCCCGGCCGGCTCGTTCATCTTCCTGGGCCCCTCGGGCGTCGGGAAGACCGAGCTCGCCCGCACGCTTGCGGAGTTCCTGTTCGGCGACGAGCAGGCGCTCATCCAGGTGGACATGTCCGAGTACATGGAGAAGCACGCGGTGTCGCGGCTCGTGGGCTCCCCGCCCGGCTACGTGGGCTACGACGAGGGCGGGCAGCTCACCGAGCAGGTGCGCCGCAAGCCCTACTCGGTGATCCTGCTCGACGAGATCGAGAAGGCGCACCCCGAGGTCTTCAACATCCTGCTGCAGATCCTCGAGGACGGCCGCCTCACCGACGCCCAGGGTCGCCAGGTGGACTTCCGCCACGCGATCGTGATCATGACGTCCAACATCGGTGCCTCCACCATCACCCGCTCGACCCCGCTGGGCTTCAGCGTGGCCGAGGAGGGCGGCGGCATGGACTACGACGACATGAAGAGCCGCATCATGGGCGAGCTGAAGAAGGTGTTCCGCCCCGAGCTCATCAACCGCATCGACGAGATCATCGTCTTCCACCAGCTGTCGAAGGACGAGATCAAGCAGATCATCGACCTCATGCTCGTGCGCCTGCAGAACCAGCTGGGCGAGCAGGGCGTGACCATCCAGCTCACCGACGACGCCAAGGACCTCCTCGTGGAGGAGGGCTACGACCCGGCGATGGGCGCCCGGCCGCTGCGCCGCGCGATCCAGCGCCTGCTCGAGGACCCGCTCGCCGACGAGCTGCTGCACGGCACATTGTCGGAGGGCCTGGTCATCGTGGTCGACCGTGACGGCGACAAGATGGTGATGGAGCGCCGCGAGGCACCGGCGGCACCGGCCGCGCCCGAGGCGGTCGTGGTGGGCGCCGACGCGGAGGCCGACGCCGAGTAATGCGCGCACCGGCCGCGGGGGGTATCCCCGCGGCCGGTGATGACGCCTCGTCCGGGCACCCAGCGGGGTGCCGCGGCGCTTTCCCTGTGGCGGGGAACGCGTGCGCGTGCAATCCTCGGTTGCTCGCGCGCGCGCCCGTCGCAGGAAGCCGGGGAGCGCGGGTGGAATTACCGACGAAGGCGAGGGGGTGATGACGACGTCGACCGACAAGCAACGGTCCGCCCAGGCGGACGCCCCGGGGCCCGCGCCCGCGGGTGGCAGCACCCTGCCGTACCCCGGTCCGGCGCCCCAGCCCCGCCAGCCGCGCGGCATCGTCGCGCTCGTCACCCAGGCGGTGCTCCTGTTGCTGGGGGCCCTCGGCGCATACCAGATCGGTCGCAGCATCGATCTCGGCGCCGCCCTCGGCGAGCCGTGGCACTACCTCGCCTACATCGGGGCCATCGCGCTGGGCGCGATCGTCGGGTGGGGAGTGGGAGGCCTCATCGCCCGGTGGCTGCCATCGCGCATGCGCGCCATCGACCGGGCGGCCGACAAGCGATCGGCCGGCGAGCTCATCGTCGGGGCACTCGGCCTGGTGGTGGGCCTGGTGGCGGCTGCGCTTGCCGGCGTGGCGGTGGCGCGCCTGCCGGTGGTGGGCCCATACCTGCTGCTGCCCGTGGTGCTGCTGGTGGCCTACATCTTCACGCGCATCGCCGCGCGCAAGCACGCGGACATCCTGCGGCTCGTGGGAATCCGCTCGCGCAGCGCGTCGTCGGTGGCGCCGCGCCTCATCGACTCCAGCGCGATCATCGACGGCCGCATCATCGATGTCATCGACGCCCGCTTCATGCCCGGGCAGATCGTCATCCCGTCGTTCGTGCTCGAGGAACTCCAGCGCCTGGCCGACTCGGCCGACCCGGAGAAGCGCCAGCGCGGGCGTCGGGGCCTGGACCTCGTGGAGCGCATTCGCGACGCGGGTGAGCAGCGGGTGCAGATACGCCCCGGCGAGGTGCCGGGCGATGGCGTGGACGCCAAGCTGGTCAACCTGGCCCGCGACATGCACGCGAGCATCGTCACCACCGACTTCGGCCTCAACAAGGTGGCGCGCATCCAGGGCATCGAGGTGCTCAACATCAACGAGCTCGCCATCGCCCTCAAGCCGGTCGCCCTGCCGGGCGAGACGCTGAGCGTGCGGGTGATCCGCGAGGGCCGCGAGTACGACCAGGGCGTGGGGTACCTGGACGACGGCACGATGGTGGTGATCGAGGGCGGGCGCTCGCTCGTGGGTGGCGACGCCGCCGAGGTGGAGGTGACCAGCGCCATCCAGAACCCCTCCGGGAAGATGATCTTCGCCCGCATGCCGGCCACCGGCCGGTGAGGACCGCGGCGATCATCGTGGCCGCGGGGTCGGGCGACAGGCTCGGCGCAGGCATGCCCAAGGCGCTCGTGCGCGTGGCGGGGCTCCCGATGGTCACCTGGTCGGCACGGGCGTTCGACGAGGCGCCCGAGGTGGAGTGCATCGTCATCGCCTGCCCGCCGGGCGGGGAGGACGACATGGCCGATGCCGTGGCCGGGCACGCCGACGTGCACGCAATCGTCCCCGGGGGCTCGAGCCGCCAGCGATCCGTGGCGGCGGCGCTGGCCGCGGTGCCCGACGACGTCGAGGCGATCCTCGTGCACGATGCCGCACGGCCGCTCATCACCCCCGCGCTCGTCACCCGCATGGTGGCCCGGCTTCGCGGCGCGCCCGCGGTGATCGCCGCCGCCCCCGTGGCCGACACCCTCAAGAGGTCGGACGCCCGTGGCAACGTGGAGGCCACGGTCGATCGCGCGGGGCTTTGGGGTGCGCAGACCCCCCAGGCGTTCCGTGCCGAGGTCATCCGCGGGGTGTTCGCCGATGCCGCCGGCGACGAGCTCGACTCGGCCACCGATTGCGCGGGCATGGCCGAGCGCCGAGGGGTCGAGGTGCTGCTGCACGACCCCGGTTCCCCGAACTTCAAGGTGACCACGCCGGCCGACCTGCGCCTGGCCGAGGTGCTGCTCGGAACCGGTCGCATCACGTAACGTCCCGCGCCGGTGCTCACCGACTACCACCTCCACCTGCAGCCCGATGGGCCCGAGGCCCGCGAGGCCGACGCGCACCGCTGGGATTCCGACGGCGGCCCGCGCACGCCCGCGTGGATCGGTCGCTACGTCGAGGCGGCGCGATCGCGCGCCGTGGAGGAGATCGCCATCACCGAGCACGTGCACCGGTTCCGCGAGGTGCGCGACTGGCACCCCAACCCGTGGTGGCAGGCCGAGGCCACCGAGGACCTCTCGGAGCACTGCGCGGCCCTTGCCGCGGCGCGCGACGCGGGCCTGCCCGTGCTCATCGGCATCGAGATGGACTGGATCCCCGGACGCCAGGACGACATCCGCGCGCTGCTCGATGCCCAGCCCTTCGACATCGTGCTCGGCTCGGTGCACTGGCTGGGGGATCTCGCCGTCGACCACCCCGACTACCCCTGCTGGGACTCCCTCGGCCCCGACGAGACCTGGGGCCGGTACCTCGACGAGCTCGCCGCCGCGGCCGGCAGCGGGCTCTTCGACGTGCTGGCGCATCCCGACCTGCCGAAGGTGTTCGGCACGCCCATGCCCGTGGGGCTCACGGGCCGTCGCGACGACGCCATCGCGGCCATCGCCGAGTCGGGCGTGGCGGTGGAGTGCTCGTCGGCGGGGCTGAGGAAGCCCTGCAGGGCGCTCTATCCCGACCCCGACTGGCTCAGGGCGTTCCGCGCCGCGGGCGTTCCCGTCACCCTCTCCAGCGACGCCCACCGCCCCGAGGACGTCGCGCTCGACTATCCCACGGCCGTCGCGGCGCTGCGCGGCGCGGGCTATGAGACCATCACGCGATTCCGGTCACGCGAACCCGAGCAGGTGGAGATCCGATGGGCATGAGGGTGGGACTCGGCGTCGACGCGCACCGGCTCGAGCCGGGCGTTCCCCTGGTGCTCGGGCTCGTGGGCATCGAGCACCCCACCGGGCTCGCGGGGCACTCCGACGGCGACGTGGTGGCGCACGCGGTGTGCGACGCCCTGCTCGCGGCGTCGGGCGGCCCCGACATCGGCGTGCTGTTCCCGTCCGGCGCCCCCGAGTGGAAGGGCGTCACCGGCGCGGCGATGATCGCGCACGTCCTCGAGTGGATGTCCGCCGAGGGCGCAGAGCCGGTGAACGTGCACGCGGTGATCGTGTGCGAGAGCCCGCGCATCGGCCCGCATCGCGACGCCATGCAGGAGGCCCTCACGCGCGCCGTGGGCGCGCCGGTGTCGGTGCACGCCACCACCACCGACCAGATGGGGTTCACCGGCCGGGGCGAGGGGATCTCGTGCCAGGCCGTGGCGCTGGTCGAGGCGACCGCGTGACGGTACGGCTCCACTCCACCCTCACGGGTCGCGAAGAGCCCCTGGTGCCCGACGACGACGGCATCGTCGGCATCTATGCCTGCGGGCCCACGGTGTACTCGCGCATCCACATCGGGAACGCCCGGCCCTTCGTGGTGTTCTCGGTGCTCAAGCGCTACCTCGAGCGCCGCGGCATGCGGGCGCGGCTGGTCATCAACGTCACCGACGTCAACGACAAGATCTACGACGCCGCGCGGGCCGAGGGGGTTCCGTCCACCGAGCTCGCCGAGCGCTGCACCCGGCAGTACATCGAGGACACCGACCTTCTGGGCCTCGGCCGTCCGGACGCCGAGCCGCTGGTCACGGGCTGCATGGACGAGATCATCGCGCTCATCGCCGACCTCATCGCCCGCGACCTGGCCTATGCGGCGGGCGGGGATGTCTACTTCCGCGTGCGCGCGTTCCCGGCGTACGGCCGGCTCTCGGGGCGCAACCCCGACGACATGATCGACACCGACCCCGGTGATCTGAAGGAGGACCCCCTCGACTTCGCCCTCTGGAAGGGCCTCAAGGAGGGGGAGGATGCCTCGTGGGATTCCCCCTGGGGCCCCGGGCGCCCCGGCTGGCACATCGAGTGCTCGGCCATGGCCGAGCGCGAGCTCGGCACGGGCTTCTCGGTGCACGGTGGCGGAATCGACCTGGTGTTCCCGCACCACGAGAACGAGATCGCCCAGAGCGAGGGCGCCCATGGGGCGCCCTTCGCGCGCATCTGGATGCACAACGAGATGCTCGAGCTCAGCGACAGCAAGATGAGCAAGAGCATCGGCAACATCGCGCTCCTGGCCGATGTGGTGCAGCGCTGGGGCGCCGAGACCGTGATCGCCTACTTCATGCAGAGCCACTACCGCTCGCGCCTGCCGTTCTCGGACGAGCGGATGGGCGATGCCGAGGCCGCATGCCGGCGCATCAGGAACGCCGTGCGGGCGCTCGACCGCGCCCAGGGCGACCCCGGGGCCGCCAACGACACCGCCCTCGCAGCCTCGGTGGTGGAGGCGCGCACGCGCTTCTTCGATGCCATGGACGACGACTTCGGCACCCCGGGCGCCATGGCGGCGATATTCGAGCTGGTGCGGGCCATCAACCAGGCGCTCGAGCGCGGCACGCCCCCCGTGGAGCAGCTGCAGGAGGTCCGGCTCGAGCTCGCCGGCCTGCTCGACATGCTGGGCCTCGGCGGGCTGGCCGAGCCGGAGGGCGACCCCGCCGTTCCCGCCGACGTGCTCGACCTGCTTCGCCGCCGCGAGGAGGCCCGCGCGGCCCGCGACTTCGCCGAGGCCGACGCCCTGCGCGACGCCATCGCGGCGCAGGGATTCGAGGTGCGTGACGGCCCTGACGGCGCCGAGGTCGTCCCGGCCCCATGAGCAGCAGGCGCCAGGGGCGGCGCCCGCGCACGCCCGATGGCGAGGGTCCCGTGCTCGTCTACGGCCGAAACCCCGTGCGCGAGCTCATCCGCGCCGGGCGCAGGCCGGTGGGCGAGGTGTGGGCGCTCGAGCAGGCCGCGGACGACCCCGCCCTGGCGGGCGTCAACGTGGTCGTGAAGTCGCGGGACGCCCTGGCGCGCCTCGCGGGCACCGGCGACCATCAGGGCATGGTGGCGATCACCGAGGACTATCCCTATGTCGACCCTCAAGCGGTGCTTGAGGGTTCGGGACCCATCATGGTCCTCGACGAGGTGCAGGACCCCCGCAACCTCGGCGCGGTGGCGCGCGTGGCCGACTCCGCCGGGTTCGCGGGGCTGGTCATCCCCACCCGCGGCAGCCCGGGAATCACCCCCGTGGCGTGCAAGGCATCGGCCGGCGCCGTGGAGCACCTTCCCATCGCCCGGGTGGGCTCGATCGTCGCATTCATCAACGATCTGGCGGGTTCGGGGCGGTGGGCGGCGGGTGCCGATGCCGACCAGGGCACCGACTACCGCGAGTTGCCGTGGGACCCCTCGGCGGTGATCGTGCTGGGCGCCGAGGGCGCGGGCCTCAGGCCCCGCGTTCGCGAGGTGTGCGACCGGCTGGTGCGCATCCCCATGCGGGGGAGCGTGGGGTCCCTGAACCTCTCCACGGCGGCAGCGGTGCTGGCATTTCAGGCGGTGGCGGGGGACTGATTTCGTCCCAGAGGTTGACACCGTCTTGTGCGATCGGTATCAATCCCGCATCTCTTACCTTCAAGTGAACATTCAGGGTATGTCTCAGGTGAAGGTTGAGGGATCGGGCACAGCCCGCCGAACCGCCGAATGGGAGTGAGAATGGGAGCCGCCGCCCGCAGGCTGACCGACCTGGACCAGCAGGGCCACGTCGACATCGTGGACGAGGGCCTCGTGCGCCGCGCACGGGCCGGCGACCAGCAGGCCATGGACCAGATCATCGCCCGCTACCGGGGGTTCGTGCGTCTCAAGGCCAGCGCGTACTTCCTGGCCGGCGGCGACTCGGAGGACCTCATCCAGGAGGGCCTCATCGGGCTCTTCAAGGCCGTGCGCGACTACCGGCCCGAGCGCGAGGCGTCGTTCCGCTCGTTCGCCGAACTTTGCGTGACGCGCCAGATCATCACCGCAATCAAGACGGCGGCGCGCAACAAGCACACCCCCCTCAACACCTACGTCTCGTTCAGCAACACGCGGGCCGGCAGCGAGCAGGAGACCACGCTCGCCGATGTCCTCCCCGACGACCCGGTGACCGACCCCATCAACCAGGCCATCTCCACCGAGGAGCTCCAGAGCCTGGTCGAGTGCCTCGGCAAGGTGCTGAGCCCGCTCGAGAGCCAGGTGCTCGCGATGTACCTCGAGGGGCGCTCCTACGAGGAGGTCGCCGAGAGGCTCGAGTGCAACCCGAAGAGCGTCGACAACGCCCTGCAGCGCATCAAGCGCAAGGTGGAGACCCACCTCAAGGAGCGCGAGGTTCTCGACCTCGGGTAGAGCCTTATGCAAAGCCTCAAGTAGAGGCTGAGAGTTATACGAGATGCCGCCATTTCAGGCGGCATCTCGCGTTTCGGGCTACGTTTTCGTTCATCCGAGGCCCCCACGGGCCCATGAGCTACCGAGGGATTCCATGAGCGCACCCGTCCTGGTCGGCTATGACCGCAGTGATTCGTCCAAGCGCGCCCTGCAGCGCGCCATCGAGCGCTGCAATGAGAAGCACGCACCCCTTCTCGTGCTGGCCGTCCATGAGGCCGTGCTCGACCCCACGGGCCCGCGTGCCTTCGGGACGATGGGCGACGGCAGCCCCATGCAGGGCCCGTTCCCCGAGATGCCCGACGTGCACGAGGCGCTGGAGGAGGCCCGAGATCTCGTGGAGGACGGCGCCGTGGCGAAGGCCGAGTACGCCTGGGCCATCGGAGAGCCCGCCGCGCTCATCGTCGAGACGGCCAAGGACTACAAGGCGCAGCTCGTCGTGGTGGGGCACACCCACCACGGCTTCCTCGGCAAGGTATTCGGGGCCGACGTCTCGGAAGAGGTCGAGAAGCACGCCGGCTGCCCCGTCGAGGTCATCGACTAGAACCCCCGTGTGCGCCCCGGCGCGCACCCGCCGGAGTAGCTCAGTTGGTCAGAGCACCTGTCTTGTAAACAGGGGGTCGCCGGTTCGAATCCGGCCTCCGGCTTCACCGACCCGCCCGCGGTCCTGTCTCCCGAAGGCGCTCCGAGCCAGGCTCAGGCGGAGACCGCATTCCGCACGCTGAGGGCGCTCGCAGCCCTGCGTCAGCAGCCGGTGTTGGTCTCCGTGCCGTTGGGGCAGGTGGTGCGCTCACCATCACCGGATATCACCTGCACCCGCAGAGATTCACGAGCGGTGCTCGTTCTCTGGCAGGAGACGATCGCTGGTGCTGGGCGGGGCGGGACCCCGCACAAAAAAACGACTCACCCGCTGCCGAGAGGGTTTGTGGGATACCTGGGGAAGTCGACAAACCCGTCATACAAAATCGCGATCTGGTCAGCAAAGTCTTCATCTTCAACGAACGCGGATGGGGCGCGGATCGTTATGACGCTGGCGGCGGGGGGCAGGTTTGGGTCTCGCTGGGCGTTTTTCGCGTGCCTCGCAAGCTTGCCCTTCCCCTTGGCATACGTCGCCAGTTGCGCTTCAGGCACCGCGGTCATGGTTGCCTGCAGGTAGGTGAGGGTAATAGCAGTGGGTGGGATGATCACCGGGGATGTCATCGTCGCGATCAACGTCTTCTGCTTGCCGCCCGAGGTGTAGACGATCGCGACGTTCGGAGGGTCGGTGGCGAAGGTGTTCGTGCCCTTCACCGACCACAGACCAACGAAGTTCCTCATCGAAAGCGTGCCCGC
>JAFMJQ010000066.1 GCA_017853415.1 Thermoleophilia bacterium
CGCCGTCCATGATGCCGCCGGTGGCCACCACGGGCACGTCCACGGCCCGCACCACCTGCCGCACGAGGGCCATGGTGCCCACCACCGGCACCTCGCGATCGTCCGGCACCTCGAGGTTCGACCGATGCCCGCCCGCCTCGCCGCCCTGCGCCACCACCACGTCGGCACCGGCATCCACCACGCGCCGGGCATCGTCGACGGTGCTCACCATGGCGATCAGCGGCACGCCGGCATCGCGCGCGGCACCCGCCACCACCGAGGGGTCGCCGAGGCCCGTGGACACCACGCGCGCACCGGCCTCGAGACCCGCCTGCACCAGTTCGAGCGGGGTGGCGGGCGTCGGGCCCGGTGGCGGGGGGTGGGGAAGGCCCATCTGCTCGCGCATGGGTGCCAGCAGGTGGGCAACCACATCGGGGTTGGCGCCAGGGCGCGGCACCGCGGGCGAGATGAGCACGTTCACGCCCACGGGCGCGCCGTGGGCCAGTGCCACGGCGCGGCTCACGGCGTCGCGGGTGGCGTCCACGCCCATGCCCGCGAGGCCGAACACCCCCAGGCCCCCGGCGCGCGATACCGCCGCCACGAGCTCGGGAGTGGTGGGCCCACCCGCCATGCCGGCCAGCAGTATGGGCCGCGGGATTCCCAGCAGGCGCGTGAGGGGTGTGTCGATGCCCGTCATGCGGGCAGGGTGCCAGACCCTCCCGGCGCGCGTCGGGCGGCGCCGGGAGATACCGGCACGGGGTCCTCGCCGAGCGCCACCTTGCGGGCGATCCATCCGGCCAGGCGCCTGCGCTGGTCGTCGTCGAGCCAGTTCTCGGCCACGTGCCGCAGCCGCGCGAGGGTGTCGTCCCCGGCCGCCAGCGCCTTGCTTCGCCCGGTGCGCAGGGCGATCCAGCCGATCAGGCGGTCCGCCTGGTCCTCGCTCATCGTGAGCGCGGCCACGCGGATGATGTCGTCCACCGAGTCCCCCATTCGGGGCTCACTCTAGCGAACATATGTTCGTCCCAGCCCATGCCGAATTGGGCGGGCGCACGCGCCGTCCGGGCCGTCGTGCCAAGCCGCCGGGGCCGGGCGCAGCCGCCGGCACCGCAGCAGTCGGCACCGCAGCCGGGGCGCTAGCTGGTGGTCGACTTGTGGCGCAGCCCGTGGATCCAGTGGGCCACTGCCTGCAGCCACCTGGGGCACGCGGCGTACTCGATGAGCAGCACCCATATCGCCAGGGCGATGAGCGCGAAGGCCCAGGTGTAGCCGGTGAGGTTGGGCACCACGATGAGCGCGAGGATGGTGAGCACCACGCCGGCGATCTCGAGGTGGGGGCGGTAGCGGCGCGCGAACTCCGTGACGCGCCCGGCCGCACTGCGCTGGCCCGCCAGCAGGTCGCGCCCGCGCTGGGACATCCATCCGCGGGCGTAGCGCGCCGGCTTGTCCGGTCCGAAGAGCCACAGCACCACGCCCACGATGGCCGTGACGAACACGATGAGCAGCGTCTGGTCGACCAGGTTCACGGTTGCGGCGGTGAGGATGGCGTCGACGACGTCCTGGTTCGGGCCGTCCTGGATGAGGCCCGTGATCACCGATCGCGCGATGCGGATGGCGATCACCGCGATGGCCACGCCCACGATGATCGCGATGGCCGTGCGGAATGCCGCCGGCCGGCGTTCGCGGGCGGTGAAGATGCCCAGGGCCAGCAGCACCGCGAAGAGCAGGGGCAGCAGCCACGACATGAGCCAGATCAGGTTGATGGCCTTCTGGATGGTGAGCACGTAGTCGCCCTGCACCAGCACGACCTGCTTGTACGACTCGGGCGGGGGCGGCAGGAACCGCGCGAGCGGCCCCAGCAGCTCCACCGCCTTCTCGCGCGCCCCCTGCGCGATGGGCTGGGTATCGAGCACGATGGTGTCGCCCCGGAATTCGAACACCCCGGAGCCGTCGTCCACGAGCTTGACGATCTCCTCGCTCAGGCGCGTGGTGATCGCCTCGCTGAAGCGCTGCCCCGCCCCGGATTCGAAGAAGGCATTGACCGCCGTGCCCACCTGCGAGCGCACCGTGGAGGCGATCGCGCTGGCCAGCAGCTCCTTCTCGCTGGCGGCGACGGGGAGGGGGTCGACCACCCGCATGGCGAGCGACTCCGCCTTGTCCTGGGGAAGCACGTCATCCGTGACGAACGAGGTGACCTTCTCGCTGAGCAGTGTCTGGCCCTCCACCGCGAGCGCCTTCGACACGTAGCCGTCGGGGCTGAAGGCGGTGGCGCGCATCCAGATGAAGAGGCTGGCCAGCACGAGGCACAGCACCGACAGCGCCAGCAGGATGAACGACAGGGCACCGCGCCAGCGCTGCGGATCACGGGACACGAGTTCCGCGTCTGGAGATGTGGTGACCTCGGCGATGGAAGGATGCTAGTGACCCCGGCGGACCACGTTGCGAGACGGCGTTGCATGGTGGAACACCGCGTCGGGCATACCCCCGGGGGCCGCGCTACGGTGTGCTCCAACGGTCAGGAGGTGACGTGGTGAGCAGCGAAGTTCCCACACGTAGCCCGCGGAGTCCCGACGAGGAACTCGAGCGCGCCATGGCCGATTACCTGCGCGTTTCGCGGGGCGGTCACCTGTACGCCAGCGAGGACGAGCACCTGCGCGCCGAGCAGGCCGCATGGGACCGCCTGGTGGCCGCGCGCGAGTTGGCCGAGACGGCGGGCGCCGCCTCCTAGCCCGTGGGGCGCCCGGCGTGGGCCGGGCCCCAGCGAAAACCGGTTTCCGACGGCGCAGGCGCCAGCGGGCTGTCCGGCAGTCCCGGGCGCGGCGGCGAGTGGTACTCCACCGGCGAGGTGTCGTTGGGCGCATCCGGGTGGAACAGCGACGCCAGGTACTGGATCTGCCCGCGGCCCACGCCAAGTTCGTACTGCCCGCCACCGTAGGCCCCGAGGCCGTCCTCCCGGATGCGGTCGTACAGCCCGAACAGGCCCTCGAGCGACCCGATGCGCGAGGGCTTCACGTTCACCGCGCGCGCACGGATGGGCATGTCGTCGAGGTCGGCGGCGTCGTGCAGCGGGGCGTCCCACGTGACGCGGTCCTCGGCGCCGGCCAACGCGATGCGCGTGCGCTCGTCCACGCGCGGATCC
Organism: Thermoleophilia bacterium; assembly: GCA_017853415.1. Classification (GTDB taxonomy): domain Bacteria; phylum Actinomycetota; class Thermoleophilia; order Miltoncostaeales; family Miltoncostaeaceae; genus SYFI01. Next base: position 3,116 of record JAFMJQ010000066.1, read on the forward strand.
TCCAGCCAGGCGTCCGGGAACTCCTCGGCCACCATGGCGTAGAGGGCGGGGTCGGCACCGGCGTCGACGATCGTTCCCGAGTAGTGGCCCTTCAGGTCGACGACCTCCACGCGCGCACCCTCCGCCAGCGCGCTCGCCACCTCGCGCGTCCACGACGGCGTTGCATCGACCTTGATTCCGATGCCGGGCATGGCCTCGGTCCACGCCAGCACGCGCCCGGGGTCGGGTGGCTCGCCGAGGCCCGTGGAGATGACGAACTCCACGGGTGCGGGCTCCATGTCCATCACGCGCCACAGCGGCTGGCCCGCCTGGCGCAGCGCCAGGTCGAGCGCGGCGCTCTCGAACGCCCACCGGCGATACCCGCGACTGGGATCCCACGCGGGCGGGGTGGGGAAGAGGTCCATCGCGGCCAGGGCCTGCGCGAGCGAGTGCAGCGTCCACTCCCCGGCGAGGTCGGGCGGTCCGGCCTGCTGGAAGGCCGTGGCCTCGTCGGGCTCGTAGGTGACGTCCTCGCCCAGGCCCTCGTGGCCCGCGCCCTCGAGGCACACCACCGTGGTGACCCGCGTGAACTCCGGCGCCACCGGCAACTCCAGGCGCTCGAGCCGGACCCGCTCGATGACCACCGGCATGTCGCGCACGCGGTCGTAGAGGCTCATGCGGCGGAGCCCCCGCGCGCGTGGGTGATGGGCGTCCGCACCATGGTCCCAGCCTACCGACGCATGTCGCGATACGTTCCCGGCGTGAGCGACGCGCCCGAGATCATCATTCGCAACGCCCATGGCGCCGTGGCGGGCCGCATTTCACGCGCCGCCGACGGGTCGGTGAGCGCCGAGGTGCTCGACGAGGAGTCGCGCTGGCTCGTGGAGCTCGCCGCCGAGCGCGCCGGGGCCCCCGCACGACCCCGCCCGCGGCCGTCGTGCAGTCCGCCAGGCGGCTGACGCCGGCGACGCACGGGGCGTATCCCGTGGCCCAACCCTCAAGTGGTGGTTGAGGGTTAGCGGCGCAGATCGCGCGCGATTTCGTGGGTCGTGGCTCTGGCAATGGGGGAACGGGGCCCCTACGGTGCCGCCTCCATGGCACGCACCATCACACCCGACCTCGTGGAGATCGCGCTCATCGAGGTGGCATCCGCCCCCGGCGGCATCCCGCGCAGCGTGCTGTGGGCGGCCGTGGCCGCGCGCCTGGCCGAGATCGACCCGCAGGCACCGGCGCCCGACCCCGACCGCGTGCTGAGCGCGCTGGGCATGTGCATCGTGCGCGGGCAGCTCGACGAGGTGGACGGGCGCATCATCACGCCGCATGACCACCGCGGTGCCGCCACCGCCTAGGCGCAATGTCCTGAACGCCCCGCGCAGCGCCAGGCAGGGAGTGCACGGTGGCTATTCTGGATGCCGATGCACGCTCCGCTCTCTCACGCGCGCGCCCTGGCGGCTCGTCGCGCGGCCATCGCCACCGCCGCCTTGGGCTCCGCGATAGTTGCCCACGTGGTGTCGATGGGCAGCTGGGACGTGCTGCCCATCGCGCCGGCGGTCTGGGCAATGGCGATCGCTGCGGTGGCGCTCATCGGAGCGCGCAGGAGCGTGTTCAGGAAGCGGAACATCGCCGTGACGGCCCTGCTGGTCCTCGCCGGCCAGTTCACCTGCCACCTCGGCATGACCGCCGCGCCGTGGGCATTCGGACTGCGGCTGCATCATGAGATGCCGATGATCACCCCCGGGGCGGCCGTGGCCCACGTCGTCGCCGGAGTCGCGCTGACGGCGGTGGTCCTGTGGCTCGAGTGCATCCTCCTGGGCGCGACGCGCGCCCTGCGTGCGGTCATCGCCCTCGTGGTCGGCACGACGGCGGTCCGCCCCCGTCCTCGTCGGTCGGCACCGCGCCGCGCGGTACGTCCCTCGCGCGCACGCCCACCCCGCACGGTGTTCCTCCGGGTATCACCGTCCCGAGGTCCTCCTCTCGCGGCATGAACCCGCGCCACCGGTTCGGTGGCGCCGCACCATGTCAACAACCGGGCCCCGCCCGGATACGAGAGGACGAGAAGTGAACAAGCGAATCATCGCGCTCGCGGCCGGTGCCGCGACCCTCGCGGCTGCCCCCATGGCACTGTCGCACCCCAGCATCTACGAGGTGACGCCGCAGAAGTACACCGGCGGTGCGTTGTCGAATGACGCCCTGCGCTACCTGGTCACCCAGCACGGCTACCCGGCCGTGTTCACCGAGAGCAACAGCGTGACCACGGGGGGCGTCCTGAACTACGCCAAACTGCCGAGCGCGTGGCGCACGGCCAATCCCACGCGGTCCAGCTGGTTGACGCAGGGCAACACGAACCTGCAGGTGCATGCCACCTGCCAGGGCGTGGCAGCGCTGCAGAACACGACGAACATCCTCGCCTGGCAGGGCGCCGATCCCTTCTACAACTACATCCCCTTCCAGCCCACGGCCGTCGGCCTGGACGACGCGGGCGAGCGCGAGGACTGGATACGGGTGGTCAAGGACGCGACGGGAGTCGACCTCGCCACGCTCACCACCGATGCGCAACTGACGGCCGCCTGCCAGGGGCTGGGCGGAACCTTCAAGGCAGCCGACACCTACCGCACGAGGCCCGAGGCCGTGGCATCTGCGGTGGTGGCCGACGTGACGGCTCCGCTGAACGCCCGCATCGCCGAACTTCAGGCGGAGGTGGCCAGCAGGGTGTCCGCCCTGGCGCGGAAGACCGCCGATCACATGGCGGCGGTCCTGCGCATGGACCCCTTCACGGTGAAGTTCGCCTCGGGCGATCTCAGCCGGCAGGCGGTCGCACGGGACGGAATCCGGGTTGTGGTGAAGGGTCCGCATGGCGAGACCGCGCGCGTGGACGTTCGCGTGGCGGAGGGTGCCGCGGAACGGCTGGGACTTCCGCGCCACCTCGGCTTCGCGGTGGGCACGCCCGGGGCAGATGGCACGGTGATCCTCACCGTCCGTCCGGGCAAGGGCGCGCTCCGCGCCATCCGGGCCGTCGATGGCTCCGCGCCCCTCGTGGCCGAGGTCCGCGCCGCGCGCAGGCCCGGCACCGACCGGGCCACGTTGGCGGGCTGAGATGGTTCTGCTGATCCGAGCCCGGGTCTGGGTCGCGGGTCTGGTGTCGGTCGCGGTGGTCGCCGGGCTTGCCCCGGCGGCCACCGCCCCATCACCATGCGGAGGGGCGGCGCAGGTCGCCGACCCGGTGGGCGATGGGCATCACCGCAACTCCGACGTGACCGGGGCCTGGATCTCCGGTGCCGCAGGTCGTCTCCAGGCGGTCATCCGGCTGCGCACCGGCATGTGGTCGCCGGCGCACGACGACTCGGAGGTGCTCGGCATCGCGATGGTCTACGACCTGGATGGCGTGACCAGATACGTGCGAGCGCGCGTCGGTCGATCGGGCAGCGCCTCGTACGACGCCGGTACCTGGTCGGCCACCGGCTACTTCACGTCCACGGGTTCCACCACCGGAGCGCTTGCGAATGACCAGGGCGAGGGCAGTGCGGGCACTGTGACCATCGACCTTCCCGGGGACCCCCCGGTACGGGCCGACACGGTCATCCGTGGACCATGGGTCATCACCTATGACGGCGACGACGGCGGCGCGCCGCACTGGGTTGACAGGGCTCCCGGCGGTACCGGCCCGCAGGAATCCGCGGTGGGAGCCGATGTGCAGGCAGGCGCCTGCCTGGGATTCGCCCGGGGCGATGCGATCACCGGTGTCTCACTTGAGGCCCCGGCTTCCCGCCGGGGCGCAGGAAGGGTGGCGCTCCAGGGCTTCGTCGCCGGGGCGCCCGGCGCCACGCCCGTCACGATCACCATCACCGGGGCCAGATCGGTGTCGACGGTATCCGTCACCAGCGGGCCTGACGGCACCTTCACCGCATCGCCGCGCATCGGCGAGGCGGTCTCGGTGCGTGCCTCTGCGGGGGGCTTCGCGTCGGGTTCGCGCAGCATCAGGATGCGCAGCTCCGTGCTCGCGCCTCGCGTCATCGTCGCCGGGGCGCGCGCACGCATCCGCACCGATCCGCCGCTGCCGGGCCGCGTGTTGGCACTGCGTCCGGGTGACTTCCGCCCGCTGTCGGCCGGCCCCGCTCGTGCGGGCCGCGCCACGCTTGCCCTGCCCGCGGCCACCCGTGGTCGATTGCAGTTCGTGTTCATTCCCGCGGGCGCCCGCGCCGAGCGCGCGACCTCGCGCACCATCATCATCAGATAGGACAGGAGATACAGATGAGACTTCGATCCCGCATGACCTGCACCGTCGCGATCGCCGCGGCAGTGGTGGCCGGAGTGCCTGCGGGTGCCCTCGGCCATGCCACCCTCGTGGGAACGTCCCCGGCGGCAGGCTCCGTGGTGCCGCGCCTTCCCGCCACGGTCACCATCCGCTTCGACCAGGCGCTGGGGGCGGTCGCCTCCGTGCAGCTCACGAGCGCATCGGGCGGGAACCACGTGGCACAGGCGGGTCTCGATCCCCGTGATGCGCGCCGGGTGGTGGTGAGGACGACCAAGCCGGTTGCCGGCCGGTACCAACTCCGCTGGACCGTCGTCGCAACCGACGGCCACCGCCAGCAGGGCACGGTGTCCTTCCGGGCGAGGCGCGCATAGGGCAGGTTCCGCGTCGGCTACGGCGAAACAGTGCCGCGTGGATCCCGATCGCGTGATCAGCCTCACCGACGCCGCGCTGCTGGCCGGCTGCTCGCGGAAGTCGCTCGAGCGGCGGGTGGAGCGTGGCAGCCTCGATGCCACGCGTGATGCCGAGGGCCGACGCGCGGTGCGCGTGGCAGACCTCCTGCGCGCCGGCCTCGTGGTGCCGGTGCCCGCGGGTGCCGAGGGCGGGGTTGATCCCACGCGGCTGGCCGACGCGCGCGCCGAGGCCGAGGCGCTCAGGGCGGCGCTCATGGCCACCGAGGCGGGCCTCGCCCGCGCCCGCGACGAAGCCGGGCTGCTGCGCCAGCGCGTGATGGACGCCGAGAGCCGTGCCGCCATGGCCGAGGACGAGCTCACGCGCGTGCTCCTGGGCGCCGAGCGCCCGGCCCGCCGTGGCCGCCGCGGCAACCTGCGCCTGCGCACCACCTAGCCTCAGCCGGGAAGCAGCCCCAGCAGTTCGCGGGCGGTCTCGTCAGGGGCCTCCTCGGCGAGGAAGTGCCCCGACTCGATGGCCCGGCCACGCACGTCCACGCCCTCGTCCATCCAGGTGCCGAGGACGTCGTAGATGCGGTGCATGGCCCCCTTCGCGCCCCACAGCACCAGCAGCGGGCACGCGATGCGCTCACCCGCGTCCGCGGCGTCGTGCTGCAGGTCGATCGTGGCCGCGGCGCGGTAGTCCTCGCACTGGGCGTGGATGGTCGCCGCGTCGTCGAAGGCGTCCTCGTATGCCCTGAGCGCGTGCGCATCGAACGCGAAGCCCGGTGCCGCCCAGCGGCGCAGCGTCTCGTTGAGCCACCACCGGGGGTCGGCGCCGATCATGTGCTCGGGCAGGCCGTCGGGCTGGATGAGGAAGAACCAGTGGTAGTAGGCCGTGGCCAGCGCCTGGTCGGTGGTGGCGAACACCTTCGCGGTGGGCACGATGTCGAGCACCGCGGCAGCCGTGACGCGCTCGGGGTGGTCGAGGCACAGCCGCCGCGTCACGCGCCCGCCGCGGTCGTGCCCGGCCACGGCGAAGCGGTCGAAGCCCAGCGCCTGCATCATCTCCACCTGATCCTGCGCCATGGCGCGCTTGGAGTACCCGGCGTGGTCCGGCCCGCTCTCGGGGCGACCGCTCTCGCCGTAGCCGCGCAGGTCTGCGCACACCACGGTGAAGTGCTCGGCCAGCAGGGGCGCCACCCGGTGCCACATGGCCATGGTCTGCGGGAATCCGTGCAGCAGCAGCAGTGGCGGACCGGAGCCCGCCACTGCCACCGCGATGTCGGTGCCGGTCACCGCGACCCGTGATCGCGTGAACCCGGCAAGGGGCGTCACTTCGCGCCCTTCTCCGTGACGGTCACCTTCTCGATGGTCACGGGCGGGTCCGGCGTCTCGGTGCCCGGCGCGGCCATCGTGGAGATCTTGTCCGCGACGTCCTGCCCCTGGGTCACCTTGCCGAACAGGGAGTAGTTGGGCGGCAACGCGGCTCCCTGCTGGCCGGTGATGATGAAGAACTGCGAGCCGTTGGTGTTGGGCCCGGCGTTCGCCATGGCCACCGACCCGATGGCGTACTGCCCGGCCTTCGGCAGCTCGTCGGCGAACTGGTAGCCGGGGCCGCCCTGCCCGGTGCCCTCGGGGTCGCCGCCCTGGATCACGAAGTCGGGGATCACCCGGTGGAAGGTGGTGCCGTTGTAGAAGCCCTGCTTCGCGAGGAACACGAAGTTGTTCACGGTCTTGGGCGCCTGCGTGGGATCGAGCGCGATCTGGATGTCGCCCTCGGAGGTCGTGAGGTCGGCCGTGTAGGTGGCGTTCTTGTCGATGGTCATGGCCGGGGGCGATGACCACGTCTTCGCGGTTCCTGCCTCCGCGGCGGTTCCCGCCGCGGTGGAGGTGGAGTCGGATGAGCCGCATCCCGCGATGAGCGGGACGGCGACGAGGGTGGCCGCTGCGGTGGCGGTGATGAAGAGTCGTCTCATGGGTCCGAGGATACCTGTCACGTGCCGCCCGCCGGGTGGCGGGAGGAGAGCCGGAACCCCCGGCAGGGCAACGTCATGCCGCGCGCAGGTGCAACCGACCGCGTCCGGGGCCGGTGCCTACCGGGTGATGTGGACGGTGCGCTCCGAGGACGGCCACTCCGAGTCGGGCA
>JAFMJQ010000067.1 GCA_017853415.1 Thermoleophilia bacterium
CCCGCCCGGGAGTACGCGGATGAGTTCGTCCCGGGCGAGGAGGACCTCGGCGACGGCGAGATGCGCGTGACGGTCCTCGGCAGCGGCAACCCGTGGGTGACGCGCGGGCAGTCGTCTGGGAGCGTGCTGGTGGAGGTGGGCAACCCCGAGCGCGATCTGCTGGTGCTCGACCTCGGCAGCGGTTCGCTGGCCAACTACGCCGCGCTCCGGCTTCCGGTGAACGCGCTCGACAAGGTCTTCTTCACCCACCTGCACGCCGACCACACGGCCGACCTCATCACGCTGTCGGGCAGCTACTCGAAGGTGGGCCGCGCCGACCGCCCGGTGGCGGTGTGGGGGCCCAGCGGCACCGAGCCACGGCTGGGCACGCGCCACTTCGTGGAGTCGGTGCAGGAGGCCCTGGCCTGGGACACCGCGAGCAGCAGCGGGCCCATCAACCCGGCCAGCCTGCAGATGACCGTCACGGAGTTCGACTTCCGCAAGACGCAGGTGGTGTACGAGGCCAATGGGGTGACGGTCACCGCGTTCCCGGTGATCCATGCGCTGAGCGGCGCCGTGGGCTACCGCATCGACTTCGCCGGCCTCAGCGTGGTGCACTCGGGCGACACCTGCCCGGGGTGGCCGCTCGTGCGCGCGTGCGAGGGCGGGGTGGACCTGCTCATCCACGAGTGCTTCCCGCCGCCGGCGGCCCTGGTGCAGGCCACCGGGCTGTCGATCGAACGCGCCACCATCGCCCTGAACGCCGCCCACACCTCGCCCCGCGCCGCGGGCACGGTGTTCGGGCTGGTGAAGCCGCGCATGGCGGGGCTGTGGCACACCTTCCTGTCGCCCGAGGTGATCCCGATGATCTTCGCGGCGGTCGCCGAGGTCTACGACGGCGCCGTGGTGCAGACGCAGGACCTCACGGTGTTCAACGTGACCCGCGACGCCGTGGCGGCGCGCCAGGCGAGGGTGGTCGACCAGCTGCCGCCGATCGCCGGGGAGCAGCGCGTGGCCTACGAGCCCGTGCTGCCCGATCCACCGGCGTGGTGGGCCGAGGCGCGCATCCCGGTGGAGGAGCCCTCAGGCTGAGGGGAAGGTGACGGTAACCACCCCGCCGCCATCCGGGGCATTGCCGGCCACGGCCACCGCCCCGTGCATCTCGGCCACCTGGCGCACGATCGAAAGGCCCAGCCCGGATCCCGGCTTGCCCCGGGCATCCGCCGATCGGTAGAAGCGCTCAAACACGTGCGGGATGTCGTCCTCGGCGAAGCCGGGCCCGTGGTCGCGCACCGTGAGCGTGCCGTCGGCCAGCGTGACCTCGATGGGCTGCCCCGGGGGATTCCACTTGACGGCGTTGTCGAGCAGGTTCGACACCAGGCGGCCCAGGCGCTCGGGGGCGCCGTCCACCACGAAGGGGGAGAGGTCCTGCAGCACGGTGACCCCCGGATGCAGCCGGCGCACGCGCTCGATGGCCGCCGCGATGATCTCGTCGAGCCGCACGTCCTGGGCCTCGTCCTCGCGCACGGTGGTCTCGCCGGCACGCACGATGTCGGTGACCAGCGCCGAGAGCTCATCGGTCTGCTCGACCACGTCGCGAAGCAGGGCGTCGTAGTCATCCTGCGGCAGTGACATCGGCTGCTGCAGCACCTCGATGTTGGCCCGCAGCGATGCCAGCGGTGTGCGCAGCTCATGTGAGGCATCGGCCACCAGCCGGCGCTGCGACTCGGCCGACGACTCCAGTTCGTCAAGCGTGCCGTTGAACACCGTGGCGAGGCGGGCGATCTCGTCGTTGCCCACCACGGGGAGCCGCCGCGAGAGGTCGCCCTCGCCGGCCAGGGCCTCGGTCTCGGCCGTGAAGTCGGTGACCGGGCGCAGCGCGCGACCCGAGACGATCCAGCCGAGGCCGGCGCCCACGGCGATTCCGGCGCCCGTGACGATGAGCAGGATCACCCCGAGCCCGCTCAGCACCGACTGCACCTCGTCCACCGGGCGGGCGATCTCGATCGCCACGCCGGGCGAGACGCCGGCGGTGATGCCGCGCAGCGGGACACCGGCCACGTCGGCGTCCCAGAAGTAGGGGGAAGCGGTGCCCGCGGCCACCTCGCGATCGAGCGGCGTGACGGGCAGGCTGATGTCCCCCGCGCGCTCGCCGCGGTGCCCGCGCCGCCGATCGTCCCCCTCGCCGCTGCTGTCGGGGGTGGAGGAGGTGACGATCTGCGAGTACACCTGCGGTCCGCCCAGCCCTCCGCCGCGACGGAATTCCCCGGGTGGGGGCAGCGCGCGGGGGCCCTCGCGCAGCACCCTCTCCACCTGCTGCCGCAGCGAGGCATCCACGTCGCCCTGCAGGCGGGCGCGCACCGCCAGGTAGCTGGCCAGCGAGGCGGCCGCCACGGCCACCGCCACCGCGATGGCGGCGGCGAGCGCCAGCCTGCGGCGGATGCTCACGCGTCCCTCAGCACATACCCCACGCCGCGCACCGTGTGGATGAGGCGCGCCGCGCCGCCATCCTCGAGCTTGCGGCGCAGGTATCCCACGTACACCCCGAGCGAGTTCGACGTGGGGCCGAAGTCGTAGCCCCACACGCGCTCCTGGATGACCGACCGGGTGAGCACCACGCGCGGGTTGCGCATGAACAGCTCGAGCAGCTGGAACTCGGTGCGCGTGAGCTCGATCTGCCGGCCCCCGCGTTCGGCCACGTGCCCCGCCAGGTCGAGGGTGAGGTCGTCGAAGCGCAGCACGCCGGCCTCGTCGCCGTTCTGGGCCCCCGTGCGCCGCAGCAGGGCCCGTAACCGGGCCAGCAGTTCCTGCAGCGCGAAGGGCTTCACCATGTAGTCGTCGGCGCCGGCGTCCAGGCCCTCCACGCGGTCGCCCACGGCGTCGCGCGCTGTGAGCATGAGCACCGGGGTGGTGTCGCCCGCGGCGCGCAGGCGCCGGCACACCTCGATGCCGTCGACCCCCGGCATCATGATGTCCAGCAGGATCGCGTCGGGTACCCGCTCGGCCAGCGATGCCAGGGCCTCGTCGCCGTCCGCCACCAGCTCCACCTCGTAGCCGGCAAGCGTGAGCGCGCGCCGCACGGCCGTGCGCACGGCCTCCTCGTCGTCTGCGACCAGGATCCTCACGTCACGAGTGTGCCGAACCCGCGCCCCGGGCGTCGGACGCCACGGCCCCGCGGGTCCCCGTGCGGTTGCTGATGACCATGCGCGGCACCATGAGCCCCATCACCATGCCGGCGCACGCGGCGTAGGTGACGATGGCCCACGTGGCGCGCGTGTCCGTGCCGGCCATGAGCCCGTGGGCGATCACCAGCACCCAGCCGACGCTGGCCGTGCGGTGGATCACCTGCCACAGGCGGTAGCCCATGCGGTCGCGCAGCCGCGTGGTGAGCCACACCACCAGCGTGATCTCCAGGCCCAGCACGCCGATGCCCACGGCCACGGGATCCCACGCGCTGATGAACGGGATGACGAGCGACAGCGCAGAGAGGCCCGACTGGCTGTCGAGCCACAGGACCACCAGATGCACCACCGACACCACCACGGCGAGGATCGTGACGTAGCGGTGGAGGTCGGTGGTGAGCCACCGCGGGAACCGCGGGGACGAGGCCTTCATCGACAGGGCCAGGCCCATCGCCGCCGCGAGGCTGAGCAGGATCACGCCCACCATTCCCGTGGCGCGGCCAAGGATCCACAGCACCGTGTTCAGGTCCATGGCCGGCCCTCCGGCCACTCCCCGATGGTGACGGGGTCGCCGTGGTGGGGGACGACGATCGCGGGCAGGCCCAGCCGGCGCAGCAGGTCGGCGCCCTCCAGGGGACCGGCCAGCAGGGCCGCCTTGGCGGCCACCTCGGCCTGCGCGCAGGTGCGCGCCGCCACCGTCACGGCCCGGGTGCCCGATGCCGATGGCCGCCCCGTGTCGGGGTCGATCAGGTGATGGCTGGTGCCGTCGCCCGCGCGCCACGCGCGGCCGCTGGTGGATGACGTCGCCATTGCCCCGGTGCTGAGGGCGATGACGCGGCCGCCCACCTCGTCGAGCGCGATGCCCCAGCGGGGGTGCGCGGGCGGCCGGCCGATCACGCGCAGGTCGCCGCCGGCCGATACCAGCGCCGACGTCACGGCGCAGTCCCTGAGCCCGGCGATGGCGGCATCCACCGCCATGCCCTTTGCGATGCCCCCGAGGTCGATGGCGCAGTCGGCCGGGATCGTCACCACCCGCGTCTCGGGGTTCATGAGGATTCGCCGCCACGCGCCACCGCAGGTCGCATGGCCCTGCGGGCCGGGCCTGCGCCGCACCTGCGGGAAGTCCCGGTCATAGCCGGCGGCCACCAGCTGCCCACCCAGCGCCGGGTCGAACAGGCCGTCGGTGGCCCGGGCCGCGCGCAGCGCGGCCTGGAGCACGCGGAACAGCAGGGGGGACGCCCTGAACGGCGACCCTGCTGCGTCATTCAGCCGCGACAGCTCGGAGTCGCAGTCGAAGCGGCTGAGCACCTGCTCCCACCGGGCGAACAGCAGCCGCACGCGGTCGGTGGCACCCGCCGGGGTGGCCGAGGGCACGACCACGCTCACCTCGGTTCCCATGGCCGGGAACGAGGCCTCGCGAAGCGCGATGAGGCCGCTGGTGCTCATGACGCGCCCGACGACCCCTGCGAGGGCGGGGCGTGTGCACCCTGCGCCGCGCCGGCGCCGTAGGCGCCGTCGTAGCCCTGGTACTCGCCCACCGCGCCCTGCATGGCCTGCTCGTCGAAGAAGGCGCCGTCCCCCGCGGCGCGCGCGGCATCCTGCGCCGTCTGGCTGCCGGCCGGGGCGGCCATCGGCGATGGGGCGGCGGGCGTGGAGTCGCTTCCCGCCGCCGCGAGGCCGGCGAACACGCCGAGCCCCGCGACGGTCAGGCCGACCGCCCCCGCCTTCAGCCCCGTGAGGCGACGCGCGTCGCGCTCACGCTTCTGATGGGGGTCCATGGTCACGGACCCCAGTGACCGCCGGGGCCGCCGTGCCCGTGCCCGGGCCCGCGACCGGTGCCATTCACGATGTCCGTGGCCATCTGCTTCAGCTGCGCGGCGTCCAGCGCGGGCGCGCCGGGCGGCGGGCCCTGCTTGGTGAGCGCATCGGTGACGGCGCTCACCACGGTGTCCACGTCCACGCCCTTCGCCTTGGCGAGCTCGGCGGCCGTCGTGCCCTGGTGCTCGGCCTGGTCCACCGCCTGTGCGCTCATGCCCAGCGCCTTGCCGATGGCCGCGTCCACCACGCCGCCGCCCGGACCGCCCGGGCCCCGGTGGTGCCCGCCGCGCGGACCCTTGCCATCCGCGATGTCGCCGGCGATCTCCTGCGCCTGGGCGTCGGTGAGGTTGCCGCCGCGCTCCGACGCCTTGATCGTGGCCGCGATGGTGGCCACCAGGTCGTCACGGCTCATGCCCTTCGCCTCGGCGATCTGCGCGAGCGTCTTGCCCTGGGCCTCTGCCTGGTCGATCTGCGCCTCGGTCATGCCGATCTTCTTGCCGACGGCGGTCTCGATCGCGTCCATGCCGGGGCCGCGGTGGTGGCCGCCGCGCCCACCGTGCGGGCCCACGCCGGGCAGCGGCGAATCCTGCGCGCGCTTCAGCATCTCGTCGGCCTGCGCCTGGGTGATGCGCCCGGCGGCGACGTCGGCCTGCAGGCGCTGCTTCAGCACGTCGGTGAACGCGCCCTTCACGTCGGCGGCGCTGATCTGGTCGCCGGTGCGCTGCGAGAGCGCGCTGGCCAGGTTGGCCGCGGGGTCGTCCTGGCCGCTGGTTGCGGCGAAGGCCCCGGCGAGCCCGCCCCCCACGAGCACTCCCACCGCGGCGAGCCCCGCGATGCGCTTGTTCCTGGTCTTCATGGTCGTCCCCCGATGTCGGTCGTTGCTGACGGGGCCCATCCTGCGGCGCCGACATCGGTAGACGACAAGATCAACCTAAGACCCTCATAAGAATGGGGGTCGCCGGGGAACAGGGCTTCTCAGCCGCCCGCACCCTCCAGCAGCGCGCGCAGGCCCTCGAGGGCCTCGAGTTGGCGTCCGGCGAGCCGCTCCTCCATGTCGATGGAGGCGTCCTCATGCACCGCGTGCGTGCGCCACACCACGCGGCAGCCTGCGTCGGTGGGCACCACGGTGAACGACGCCTCGTGCTCTGCCAGGGGCAGGCCGTCGGTGACCCGGTAGGAGTAGGTCATTGCCGCGTCATCGCGCGACAGCAGCTCCTCCACCAGCACGGCGCCGTCCGCGCGCTCGAGGGTGCGCACGTTCCCCTCGAGGGTGCACTTGAGGTAGAGCGGGTACCACTTGGGCACCCCGCAGGGGTCCCCGACCACCGCCCATGCCTGCTCGGCCGGCACCGCCAGGTCGATCTCCGCGCCGAAGTCCGCGCCCATGTCCGCCACCTTCCTGCCGCGCCATGCGGCATTGACCACATGGCACTTTCCCGCATCAGGCGGGTGGAGGCCCGCGCGCCGCCATGGGCGTCCTCGGGAGGCCGCCGGTCATGAGCAGCCCGAGCAGGCCGATGATGAACACGATGCCGAGCGCACCGCGGAGGGATTCGAGCTTGGATGCCTCGTAGGCGTCCACGACGGCGTTCACCTGGTCGGGTGGCAGCCCCGCCTGCACCATCGCCTGGTCCACCTGGTCGGCCGACACCACCTGGATCCCGGTTGCGGTGGCCTGCTGCGCGGCGGCCTGGAGGTTGGCGTCGGCCGCAGGCTCGTTCGCCAGGTTGGCGTTGAAGGTTGCTGCCAGGCCGATGAACAGCACCGAACCGGCGATGGCCACCCCGAGGGATGTGCCGAGGTTCTGCCCGGTGCCCTGCAGTCCGCCCAACTCGCTGCTGCGCGACTCGTCGGCGGCCGACAGGTTGACGTTGGTGATCTGCGACACGGCGAGCCCGAGCCCCACGCCGATCACGGCCATGGCCACCGAGAAGAGGGTTCCCCGTGCCTCGGGCTGGATCGAGCCGATCAGCAGCAGCACGCCGGCCGCCGACAGCACGAGTCCCACCTGGATGAGCGTGCGCGGCGACACCTTCGCCGAGAGGCGCGACCCCACCAGGGCCATCACGAAGAGCGCGATGGACATCGGCAGCATCCTGACCCCCGACTCGAAGGCATCGAGCCCCAGCACGGTCTGGAGGTAGAGCGGCAGGATGAAGAAGACCCCGCCGATCGTGAAGTAGAGGGTCATCTGCGACGCGAGGCCCGCACGCAGGGTGCGGATTCCCAGCAGGTCGGTGCCGAGCAGCGGCTGCCGTCCCTTCGCCACCACATGGCGTTCCCAGGCGAAGAAGGCCCAACCGATGAGGATGCCCACGATGACGATGGGGATCACGGGCGAGAAGCCGAACACCTCGAACGGCGGGTCGATCGGGCGGACGATGCCCCACGTGCTCGACGACACCAGGGCGAGCACGATCAGGATCATCGACACGGCCGAGAGGGCGACCCCCATCACGTCGAAGCGGCTCGTCGCCGCCCTCCGGGCCCCATCGCGAATCAGCGGGGTGAGGGGGAGGATCACCAGCGCGATGATGATCGTCTCGGCGGCGAACACCCACCGCCACGAGAACTCGCTCGTCACCCAGCCGCCGATCAGCGGCCCCGCGGCCGCCGCGGCGCCCCCGATGCCGCCGATGATGCCGAAGGCCACGGCGCGGTCGCGCCCCTCGTAGTTGATCGCCGCGAGCGCCGCGATGGCGGGGATCACCAGCACCGCCCCCAGGCCCTCGATGATCGACCACCCGATGAAGAGCACGGTGAAGTCGGGCGCGAGCGCCGTGGTGAGCGAACCGATGCCGTACACGATGCTGCCGATCACGAAGGTGCGCCTGCGGCCGAGCCGATCGCCGATGCCCGCGCCCGCGAGCATGAACCCCGCCATCGTCAGGGTGAACGTGGCGATGGCCAGCTGCATGTTGCTCACGGTCGTTCCGAGGTCGTTCACCACCGTGGTGATCGACACGTTCATCACGGTGGCGTCGATGACCATGACGAACTGGGCCAGGCCGAGGACGATGACGGGAAGCCACTTGCGCACGGCGCGACACTAGGGAAGCACGCCCCCGCGCACACCCACCGTGTGGGGGTGCCCCCTGCGCCTAGGAGCGGGCGGGTGCGGTGCGGCCGCGCAGGCGGCGGTCGCGTGCCCGCATCAGCGCCGGGCGCGCCGCGATGGCGGTGACGGCCAGCGCCGCGCCCACCAGGAGATATGCACCGCGCGCACCGAGCGCGTCGGCGGCAAGCCCGCCCATCGCGGCCCCGGTGGCGAGGCCGGCCATCACGAGCGTGCGTCCCGCCACGCCGGCGAGGGCCTGCATCGAGCGCGGCACGCGACGCGCACGCGCGCCCATGAGCGTGGCCGCGCACACGGCGTTTGCGAGCATGAGCGGGGCGTAGGCCAGTGCGGTGCCCATGACGCCCGGCACGGCGGCCATGGCCAGCGCCGGCACCACGTAGGCGGCGCATGCCACCACGATGATGGTCTCGTCGGCGTGGCGCCTGTCGAGCCGGGTGATGATGGGCGTCGCCAGCATCATGCAGGCCACGCCCGCGCCGAGCACGGCGGCCAGCGCCGCCCCGGACACGCCAAGGTCGTTGCGCAGGTGCGGAACCGCCAGGCTGATCGCCGCGCCCGAGGCGATGCTCCAGGCGATGCCGGTGATCGTGAGGGCGCGCAGGTCGCGCGAGAGGAACAGGAATGCCAGGCCCCGGCGCACCGAGGGCTGCGGAGCGTCCTCATCGCGCTCGTCGAGTCGGGCCGAGGCGCTGACGGCGGCGGCCGCGCCCAGCACGAGGGCGCCCGCCACCAGCGACATCGCGATGCCGGCGCCGAGCACGAGGGCGAGGCCGGCGATCGCCGGCCCGCCGAAGTAGCCGAGGTTGAAGGCCTGCGCCAGGGCCGCCTGCGCGGGCATCATCTCGTCACGCGACGCCACGGTGGCGAGTGCGCCGAACATGCCGGCGTCCACGAACACCCGCACCGATCCAATGAGGAATGCGGCCAGGTAGAGCCAGGGCAGGCCGAGGTCGCCGGCGGCGAGCAGCAGGGTGAGGCCCATGGCGATGATCGCGCCGGTCGCCAGCGCGGCGCCGAGCAGGGGCCTGCGGGCCATCCGGTCACCGGCGAGCCCTGCGGGCGCCGCGAGCAGCAGGAACGGCACGAAGGTCATCGCGAAGCCGATGGCGGCCTGCGACGCCGAGCCGCCCTGTTCGAGGATGAGCCACGGGATGATGACCGTGAGCATCCCCTGCGCGAGCGCGTGGGCTGCCTGGGTGACCAGGATCGCGCGGCCATCACGTGACCGGAGGAGCGGATTCCTGGAGTTCACTGGCATCTGCCACGACGGTAGGTGGTGGCAGGGGCGCCGTCAATTTGCGCGGGGTGTCACAAGCGCTTGTGACGAATGTGGGGTGGACTACCCATTGCTCGTACGGAAATGCCTGCTGAAACGAAGATTATTGACTTCGTGCGGGGCCGCACTAAGTGTCACGAAGCGTGTTACAAGCAATCGTGAAAAGGTTGTGAGAATCGCCCGATGTCAGGCCTTCGGGGCATCGCGGGGGGTCCGCAGCACGGTTCCCACGACATCCGAGAGGGCGGCGCCCGCGGCCTCGGCCGGGGTGGAGCCCGGTGCCGCCGCGTCGCTGGCGATCACCACCCTGCAGGGTGCATGGCGCAGCACGTAGTCCACGGTGCGCCCGAAGATGCGCTCGCCCAGTCGCCGCTTTCGCGCGACGCCCATCATGATCACCTCGGCATTGGTGCGGCGCGCCTCCTCCACGATCGCCCGACCCGCCTGCCGGCCGTTCACCACGGTGGTGT